>JBBSNR010000414.1:0-3147 GCA_038260635.1 Phormidesmidales cyanobacterium | reverse complement strand
TCTACCAGGCTATCGCCAAAGATATTCAGAGCGCCGTAGTCTTTGGCCAGGGCCTGAAGGGGCAGCAGCGTGATGGCAATCGTGCCGGTGGCGATCGCCACCTTTTTTCCAAACTTATTCATCAGAACCCTGCCTATGCGTTTTTTATAGGTTTTGAACCTCTTAACTTATAGGAGCAGCCTTTAGTAAAGTTCAAGCAAAAAAGACGTAGCTTCATGAAGTTTATGAAGCGTCGGTGTGAGTTTGATGAAGGTTGGCAAAGTGCTCATAAAAGTAGCCAATCAGATAGAGCGAGCCGCATAGGACAATAGGGCCCGTTTGAATAGGGCCAGCTTGGACAGCAGCGGTGAGGCCTGCTTTGAGACCGGGATGGATTGCGACCGAGAGGGCAGGACAGACTTGCCTCGCTGTCGCCGCAAGATCTGACGGATCGGCGCTGAGGTGGCCTGATACGGGTACCAGGTGCAGGCGATCGCCCGCCCGCAGCAGTGCTGCAAAAACGCCAGCATGGTCTTTAGTCGCCAACATGCCCATCAGCCAGGTAATTGACTGGTTTGGGAAAGTGTGGTCGATATAGGCTCTGAGCGATCGCGCCGCGTCAGTATTATGAGCCCCGTCAATCAGCAGCTCGTGGCCCTGCCACTGCCCTTTTTGCAGGCGTCCAGGCCACTGTACCTGAGCCATGCCGCTGACAATCGCTTCATCTGTGATACGCCAGCCCTGGGCACGGAGGCGCTGGAGAGTGGCGATCGCACAGGCCGAATTTACTCGCTGATGGTCGCCGAGCAAAGCCTGCGGGTATCGAATACCGTCGTAAATCAGTTCTGGCGCTGAAGGTTCTGGCACTGAAGAGGTTTCTGGCGCTGCCTCGACGACTTCAGCCGGTGTAACCCAGGTGAGCGGAGCCTGCAATTGGGCAGCGCGGGCGGTGATGACGGCTTGCGCTGCGGCTGGTAAAGGGCCAGCGATCGCCGAAACCCCAGACTTTAAAATGCCAGCTTTTTCACCCGCGATATCAGCTAGCGTCGGCCCCAGTCGCTGCCAGTGGTCGAGGCCAATAGAGACAATCACCGTAGCCAGCGGGGTAGGGCAAACGTTGGTGGCGTCGAGCCGACCGCCCAAGCCTACTTCTATCACCGCAATATCGACCTGCTGCTGGGCAAAGTACTGCCAGGCGGTAGCAGTAAAGACTTCAAACTGGGTTGGCGTTGGGAGATGAGGGGTCATCGCGGCTTCAACTGTCGCCAAATGGGTCTGCAAATCTGCCCAGCTGATCGGCTTGCCGTCTATGCAAATGCGCTCTGTCCAATTCACTAAATGAGGAGACGTGTAGCGCCCGGTACGGTAGCCCGCCGCGCTCAGCACAGCCGCCAGATACGCGCAAACCGAGCCTTTGCCGTTAGTCCCGGCCACATGGATAATCGGCACCTGCTGATGCGGATTATCCAGCGCTGCCAGCAGGCTTTCTATTCGCTCTAACCCCAAGTCAACGCCGAAGCGAGCATAGGTTTGCAAGCGATCTTCGACCCTTTGGCGGAGCGATCGCGGCGAAGCTGAGAACGGCTGCATAAAACAAGACCCGACTGAAAAATAAAGGGGCATAGCCACTCGCTATCCCCCTCAACAGTTTAAATTTTGATTGACCGTCTTCTGACTACTGTCTTCTGACTACTGCCCTCTGGAACCCTAAACCGCTTCCAGATTCTTCTCCCCCGTCCGAATCCGCACAATCTCATCGACCGGGCTAACAAATATCTTACCGTCGCCGATTTCGCCCGTGCGCGCCGACTCTACGATCTTATCGACCACCATCTGCACCTGGGCATCTTCTACAACGATCTCTAGCTTCAGCTTTTGCAGAAACTCCACCGTATATTCAGACCCACGATAGCGCTCAGTTTGGCCCTTCTGTCGGCCAAAGCCGCGAACTTCTGAGACGGTCATGCCTACGATACCCGCGTTCACCAGAGCAATCTTGACTTCGTCTAGCTTAAAGGGACGAATAATGGCTTCAACTCTTTTCATGGCTTAATTATATTTCTCCCAATATTGGCCCATCTAGATAGCTACGGCGGTGGTATCAGGCCTCTCAGCAATCACTTGAGCAACTTGCTCAGGCATTCAGCTTTTGCGTAGAAACCCGATGGGCCGATGTAGCGTTACATAGTCTATAGCAGGAGTTTTACCCCCCTACTCTGTATCTATTACTACCATAAGAGATTTTAGCGCTTGTTCAGCAGTGGCTTCATGATTAAGAACCCGGCCCCAAAAGCCGTCACAATAATCAAGATGATAGACAGCACCAGCCAGATACTGCTAATTTCCTTATCGCCTTGAGAATCTAGCGCAGAGCTGCGATACTCTCCAGATTTTTCGGTAAATAGCTTGGCGGTGGTATTGGCTAGCGTGCCAATGCCAAAAGCAGCTTCCGTGCGCCGGCTGCTCTGCCGCACAGCGGGTTTTGGCGACGGCTGACTTTGAGGTTGGCCCTGGCGAGCTGCCGGGGGCGCTGGATAAGGAGCGGCCTGTAGAGAAGGTTTTTGTGAGATTGGCCGGGGGACGCGCTGCCGTGAGGCGTTAGGCAATGGGGCAGAAGCCGCTGCCTGAGAGCTGCCGGTCTGAGAGCTGCCGGTCTGAGAGCTGCCGGGCAGCGCCAGCAAATCCGCTGTGAAGGCACTGTCTGAAGGGTTGTCTGGAGCGGTCTCTGGAGATTCGGTGCGGACGAGTCTGGCTAGGGTGTCGGGCGCGATGGCACTCGGAAACCCTTCTTCAGACTGCCGGGCCACTCCAGCAAACTGACCCAAGGTCAAGGTAGCCTGTACGACGCTGTGGATTTCTTGCTTGAGGCGTTGATTTTGCTGCTGGAGGAGCTGATTGCGGCTGTTGAGAGAATCGATCACAGCTTTGTTGGCCCGCATCTCAGCCGCTAACTCCCGGTATACCGACATCGGTACAGAGGGCGCATAGGAGGCCTGCGGTGATTGGGCAGATTCAGCAGGATGGGAAGGCTTCATAGGAAGAGAGGACAGTCTATAGGGGGTAAGGGCAGTTAAATTGACAAACTACGCTAGATGGGTAGTCAAATTAGAGCAACGTCAGTGACATTCGTCAAGGTGAAATCTGACAGATATTTAGAATGTTTTGAGT
>JBBSNR010000413.1:0-3166 GCA_038260635.1 Phormidesmidales cyanobacterium | reverse complement strand
TTGGCTGGGTTGCAGGGGTTGCCCGCAGACCTTTACGAAGCCGCCGCCATTGACGGTTCCGATGGCTGGCGTCAGCACTGGGATATTACCCTGCCGCTGATGCGCCCTTACCTGTTTTTGGTGGCTGTGATCAGTGCGATCTCTGCCACCAAGGTCTTTGAAGAAGTCTTTATCATGACCCAGGGCGGCCCTCGTAACGCCTCTAAAACGGTGGTTTACTACGTTTACGAGTCGGCCTTCAAAGACTTGGATATGAGCTATGCCTGCACAATTGGCCTGGTGCTTTTTCTTATCATTTTGGCGCTGTCTTTTTTGCGCATAGTGCTCTCCAATCCAGCTGAAGCAGATACTCTGCTTTAAAGCAGTCGAAAGCTCCTCAGTGTCGCTAGCCCATCATTCTCAAAAGGCCCTGCTGACCGACCAGCAGCTCGCGCATCAAGCTGACAATGCCCGCCCAAATCACGGGGGAAATATCCACCCCCCCAATCGGCGGGACCAGCTTCCGCACCGGAATCAGGAGCGGCTCTGTCGGCCAGGCCACCAGTGCGTAGGGAAATTTGTTGAGCTCAATCTGGGGATACCAGGTCAGCACAATGCGCAGGATAAACAGCAGTGTGTAAAGGCTGAGCACAGGTCCTACGATCCAGGCGGCGAGAGCAGCATTCGACATAGATTTGCTGACAGCAGTTTGACTAAGAGTTCTCTACTAGCTTAAGCCTTTAGCATGATGTTTGATAGGGACCGATGGCCGATTTTGCGGGCTTAGTGTGTTGAGAACGCTACTGCAAGAACGAGCTACGGGGATGACGTCTCGTCTTTCCAAGGACGGCGATTGCCGATACTATGGAGGGTAATTAACAGCTGTGTTCCGCTGCCCCTTGCGCACAAGCCAAGGCATATTTTCATGACTCCTTCTCTGACTAACTTTTTACTGAGTTTGCTAGCAGGTCTGCTGATTCTGGTAGTGCCAGCAACGATCGCTCTGATCTTTATCAGCCAGCGCGACCAAATTAAGCGCAGCTAGCGGTCGAATAAGATCATCTGCTAGGTTTTTGGCACTGGCCTCACTAGCCTGAAGATTTTCGGATCTGACTTTTATACCTGGGAGAGCAAGCTTTTGCGCTTCCAGGTTTTACTTGCTTGTGGATGGGCGATCGCTGCCTGAATTGAGGGAGTAGGCGCTTACGCACAAACAGTCTTACCCTGTCAAGGTTAGAATAGGGGTTGACTCGTGCTATCTATGAAGAGCCACCCAGCAAAGTTTGCTACATGGGCTCCACTGTGGGGCGGCGTAACGTACGCTCCAAGTACATACTGTAAAGGCCAGCGAGCTGCTGGCACTTAAGAGGACTCGGCTGTGAATTTCGGTACTCCCGTTCCACTGCTAATCGGCATTATTTTAATTATCGGAGCGCTGGCGCTGTTTTTCTTAGGAAAGTTCAGGCCGGGCTACGAGCGAGATTCTGATAAGGTCTATGCCGTCTTGCTGGTGGTTTCTGGCCTCTTTTTGCTGGCGCACCTGGATATGGATCTGCTGGCTTCTTTTCAGCAGCTGTTGATGGGCGGGATGCTCACGGCCTTGCTGATTGAAAGCATTCGCAGTCGGCTACCGAGAACTGAGCCGATGCAGCCGCCACTGAACAATCGCTCGCCTCGGCCCCGGTACGATGAGCGCCCGTCCAATCGCCGAGTGTACCGGGCTGAGCTAGATGATCGGGGTGTGCCGCTGCGCGATCGCCCTTACCCCCCGAGAATGGCCCCGGCCCGAGATCCGAGAATGGCACCCGCTCGGGAGGAGTACCGGCGTGAATACGGCAATGACTACCGGGAAGAACCCGCCCGCCCGCGTCAGCCCTACGAAGAGTATCGCGGCCCTGCTGGGCGATTGCAGCCCAGTGAAGATCGGCCCCGAGGTGCTGCCCCGACTGATACGCGCTACCAGAATAACGGTCGCTATGAGGATCGCCCGCCTGCCCGCCCGCCGATGAGTCGTCCGCCCGAGCAACCTGGCCGCCCGCCCGAAAGAGACTTTGAAAGAGGTGGCTCAGATTTTCAGTCGCGTCCCCCCGAGAGACGTCCTGACCCGTCTGGAAATGCTTCAGAGGGCTTAGCTGCTGGAGAGCGCCCGGATGAGCGGGGGACGCGCGAGCGACCCACCAACGGAGAGCGTGCTCTAAATGTTCGCCCTTACAGTGAAGCTCCCAAGCTAGACCTGCCTGGCGACGACAACTATGGTGACTATCGCCCGTCTGACCGACCTGAAGGCGCACCCTTTGAGCCCTAGCGCTGGGGCTCTGCTGCCGTGGCTCCATAAAGGCTTTACTGAGAGTTGGATAGCCCAGATGTGAATAACGCATCTGGGTGTTTTTGTCTGGATGCTCCTCAACTGATAGGGGTAAGAGACCACAGGCATACCGCTGGGCGATATCCTGTAAAGTATCTGACTTTTTTCACCGCTATGCAGATATATCTGGACTACAGTGCGACCACGCCGACTCGACCGGAGGCGATCGCCGCGATGCAAACGGCTATGGAGCAGCACTGGGGTAATGCCTCTAGCCTGCACCATTGGGGTAACCGAGCCGCTACCGCGTTAGAGCGATCGCGCTTACAGGTAGCCAGTTTGGTCAATGCGCCCGCCGAATCGATAGTCTTTACCGCTGGCGGCAGTGAAGCGGACAATTTGGCTGTGCTAGGGGTCGCGGGTAATTCTCCGCCTCAGCATCTGATCATTTCGGCGGTGGAGCATTCGGCGGTCGCTGAACCGGCCCGTCAGCTAGCGGCGAAAGGATGGCAGGTGACCCGGCTACCGGTGGATAGTCGGGGTGCCGTCAGCCCTGGGCAGCTCAAGCAAGCCCTTCAAGACAATACGGTGCTAGTCTCGATTATCTACGGTCAGAGCGAAGTGGGCACCCTCCAGCCGATTGCAGAACTTGGGGCGATCGCCCAATCTCACGGCGCGCTCTTCCATACCGACGCTGTCCAGGTCGCCGGTCGCCTGCCGATTGATGTGCAAAAGCTGCCGGTAGATTTGCTCTCTCTCTCTAGCCACAAAATCTATGGCCCCCAGGGAGCTGGTGCGCTCTATATCAAGCCGGGTACGTCAGCGCTCTCAGCTATTGTCTCGGGCGGCGGGCAAGAGCGAGGACTCAGGTCCGGCACTCAG
>JBBSNR010000412.1:0-3188 GCA_038260635.1 Phormidesmidales cyanobacterium | reverse complement strand
GCCTGCCAGAAAAGGGGCAGCGTAAACTTTTGCCGCGCCATGATGGTGACCAGGGTTTGGTGATCGCCCACCGGACTAAAGGTGACACTCCCATCATCAAACTCAGCGGAGTCGTTGCTGCTTTTGACCGTGCGCCAGAAGATCTTTTGGCTGTTTTCGCCGTAGCAAATAAACTCCAGCTTAGCCACATCAATGGCTTTGCCGCCGTACAGCACCAGATAGTTGGGCTGGGGCAAATAGAGATTGCGCTCGGCCTGATGGGTGACCCGCCCCGCGTCATCCCAGGCAACGGGCACACAGCATCCACCGATGTAATCCTTCATAAACTGAATGGATTTGCTAATGTCTACCCGTTCTACAAAGCTATCAAAGGGCGCATCTAAGACCCGCGAAAACTGGAACAAGACTGAGCCCTCCAGATATCGCCAGCGCAGGCCGTGGTGATCGGCGGGGGTGTTTTGAATCAGTGATTCTAGAGATTCGATGTAGGCTACGACGGCCTCGTAGTCTGCTGGGCTGTAGTCTGCCAGGTCAAGATCTAAGGAGACAGCTTGCCATCGCAGCTGATCTTTTAAGAACATTGTGCGCCAGGCTTCTGCACTCTTGAGGGTGGCGGCTCCGCTAGACTGTAGGCCCAGAGCCGCCCAGAAAGCCGCCGGGTTTTGATCCACCCGCTTAAATAAAGGAGAGAGGAGTGCATTCAGGCGATCGCCCCCTTCGCCTTTGAAGGGAAACAGCTCTCGGTTGACCGGCAGTTTCCCCACGTTCATTACGGGCCCGAGCGCAGGCGACTCGTTGACCTGACGCATCATCGTCGCCCACAGCGGGTGCACATTTTGCCAGTGCCCGTAGGGGGCCAGATTGCCTATGACCTCATGCGGATCAGGCAGGCCAATGGCTTCGAGGGCTTTTGCATTGACTAACGACAGATGGGGGTCTAATCCCATTTTGACTGCCCCCACCCAATCGGTCAGCAGCGCATCTTGACCGGCGATGACGGTCTGGGTATCGAGCGGATGGAGCACCTGAGTACCGCTGCTGCCGTGATTGCTGACGATGGCATCGATAAGGGTGAACTGCGGCGGCGTCTGCCGCAGCACCGCTAGACACACATCCCAGGGTTTGAGCCGAACTCGGTAGTGGTAATGCTTGTCTTCCAGGGGCAATACCCCCAATAGATTGTGCAGGCCCAAAGCGTAAAAGAATTCTTCGTGAGTCTTATTTTTAGGAAAACTAATACGGAAGTGAGCCTCTACCCAGGGCCGGGCCAGCCCCGTGCCATAGAGCACGCTTTCCTGAGGAAACGGCACGTCTACAATATCTTCGGACAAGTCAATAATGTCGTAGTCGTGGCCAGCCTCGGTTATAAACCGATATCCGACCATGTCGGCAACCACCAGGACATCGCGGTTCTCTAACCAGCGATCAGTGCCACTTCGGGACGCACCCACAACAACATTGGGATACCCCTGCTCGTGCAGTAAATCTATCAACCCCTCTACTAAAGATGGGTCGGTACCCGTAGATGAGGTTTGGCCAAAGTGGGCAAAATCCGGGGCAATCAGAATACTGAAGGCTTCTGGCTCAACGGCTGCGGCCTCTGCGGAGGCTGCAATGCAGTCCCAAAATCCGGCCAGGTCCAGGGCTTCTGATAACAAAGTGACCTTGTCGACGCTGCCCTCACAGCAGACCGCCCGTGACTTCGTCTTAGGGTCTGTCTTAGGGGGCGCGGCGGTTGCCTCACCTACAGCCTCATCTCCGTACAGGTGCGGATTGATTTTATCAGTAGCTGACATGGCACTCTCCACTGACGACAAGCTCTCAGGTTCACTGACGGATGCTCCTGGAATGTTACCTCAAACTGAACCCTACCGAAAATTCTCTCAGTCATCTTTCCATTCGGCTGGCTCTTCTGCCGCCCGGCGGGCCACAGATGGAAACTCAACTACTTTGTAAGGCGGCTTGGCAGGGGGCGCAGGCGGACTGGGTATGAGAGACAGCTGCCCGATGTCAGTCTTGGGCGGCGCGGACGGTGTGGGCTGCTGCCTTCTCCGGCGAGACACCCCTTCTTCGCTGGTTTCCTCAGCGATGACCTCGTACAGCAGCGCCATTTTGCCATCGGTGCCTTTCCGCAGCACCCGGCCTAGCCGCTGAATGTACTCCCGAGGAGAGCCGCTGCCTGAGAGCAAAATGGCCACGCGCGCATCGGGCACATCTACCCCTTCATTTAATACATGGGAGACAACGATGGTGCTGTAGTCGCCGCTGCGAAACTTTTGCAGAACGGTGTGACGCTCCTTTACAGGGGTTTGGTGCGTGATGGCTGGAATTAAAAAGTCTTGAGAGATTTTGTAAACGGTGGCGTTGTCATTGGTGAAAATTAGCGTGCGCTCAGGATAGTGTTTGTGCAACAGCTCTTCTAGCAGCGTCAGTTTGCCAGCGGTGCCCAGGGCAATATTTTTAGATTCGCGGTGGGCCAGCATTGCCCGGCGACCCGCAGGCGACTGGGCGCTGGCCTGCACAAAGCGCTGCCACCCTTCTGGGCTACTCAGCCAAATGTTGGACTTTTGTAAGAAGTCGTTGCGCTGCTGTTGGAGAGTGGCATAGCGATCGCGCTCCTCCGCGCTCAGCTGCACCTTGAGCTGCACCACCTGATAAGGGGCTAGCGCCGTCCCCGACAGCTCTGCTGCCGTCCGGCGATAGACCACCGCGCCTAGCAGCTGTTCCAAATCTTCGTGTCGCCCGTCTGTGCGCTCGGGGGTCGCTGTGAGCCCCAAGCGGTAGGGCGCAATGGAGTATTCGGCAATGCTGCGGTTGAAATCGCTGGGCAAATGGTGGCACTCATCGCAGATTAGCAGGGCGTATTCGTTGCCGAGCGACTCCGCGTAGATGGCGGCGCTGTCGTAAGTGGCGATCAGGATGGGGGTGCGATCGCGCGATCCGCCGCCCAATAGCCCAATCTCTACGCCTGGAAAAGCCGCCTCCAAATTGGCGTACCACTGATGCATCAGATCGAGCGTGGGTACCGTGATCAGCGTTCGCCTGGGCGTCGCCTGCATCGCCATCTGAGCCAGATAGGTTTTACCCGCCGCCGTCGGCAGCACGACCACTCCTTTGCGAGCATTGGCTTGCCAGGCCTGCAAAGCCTCCTGCTGATGCGCGTAGGGCGTCAGGCTCAAATCGGACTG
>JBBSNR010000411.1:0-3189 GCA_038260635.1 Phormidesmidales cyanobacterium | reverse complement strand
GCTGTGGGAAATCGCTCCGATGGGTTAGACGCCAGCATTTTGGCCAAAATTCGGCCTAGCTTGGGGCTGACGGCTTCATAGCCGGTCCAGGTGCTGTGATAGGGGTCATGCAGCACCTGAGGCTCTCTGCCGTTGGCTAGCACCAGCATCGTCGCGGCCAGGCTATACAGGTCGCTAGTGGGGTCGGCCTCGCCGCTGCTGAGCTGCTCTGGCGGCACATAGCCTACCTTGCCGATTCGCGTGGGCGTGGGCCCTGCTCCGGCGATGGCGAGCTGACTGCGGACCGCAGCGGCAATCTCTTTGACGCTGCCAAAGTCAATCAGCACCGGCAGCCCGTCTGACTGACGCAAAATTAGATTGTCGGGGGAAATGTCGCGGTGCACCAGTCCTAAGCTATGAATGTAGGACAGCACGGGCAGCAGCTGATAGAGCAGCTGAGTGACTTCGGTTTCGGTAAATTGGCCGCCAAACTGCTGACGATCTTGCAGCAAAGCCTGATAGGTGGGGCCTTCAACGTAGTCTTGAACCAAAAATAGGCGACCGCCCGCTTCTGAGGTGACTTCTAGCAGCTGACGAAATTCGGGGATTTGCTTGTGGCCTAGCTGATAGAGGACGTTGGCCTCGCGCTCAAACAGCTCTTTGGCTTTGTCGAGGGTGGCTTTGTCTTCTACCTGAGGGAGAAATTCTTTGAGTACGCAGGGCTCGTTGTAGCGGTGCAGGTCTTTAGCCAGGTAGGTTTGGCCAAATCCGCCGCGCCCTAACTCGCGGATAACTTCGTAGCGATCGCCCAAAGGCGACCCCAGAGGCGACGTTGACGTGCCTAGCCCATCACCTGCATTCATGAACGGTTCTCCTGAGGGTAAACGAAAGGCTGCTGTAGCTTAGCTGCTATAGCTGGGCCTCTATAACTTTATCTAGAGTGCTGAAGACCCAGTCGATGCCAAAATCTCTACATAGCAATAGCGATCTGCCCGCTGATATCCTCAGGCACGGCACATTTGATTTCAATATAGCGGCGTGCGGATGCATTCGTACACCGCGAGTCACTTGGCCTGTTGCTATGTAAGGCTGAGGTTGCTGCCTGTCTTTAAGGTACTTTCTAAGGTATTTTTGACTTGCCTCTCACCCCTTATCCAGAAACGCATCTGCTTCTGATCTGCTTATGAAGTCCCTCGGTCGCCATATTTTAGTCGAATTCCACGGTTGCTCTGCCGAAATTTTGAATGACGTGCCCCGCATAGAACACGACATGCTGGAGGCCGCTACTCAGTCTGGCGCGACGATTATCAACTCAGTATTCCACCATTTTTCGCCGTTTGGTGTCTCGGGGGTGATTGTCATTCAAGAGAGTCACCTGGCAATTCACACCTGGCCGGAGTACCGCTACGCAGCGGTCGATCTATTTACCTGCGGCGATTCGGTCAATCCTTGGGTGTCTTATGAAAGCTTGAAGTCAGCCTTCAAAGCAGAGCACGGATCGGCGATAGAACTCAATCGCGGTCAGCTAGAGCTGCTAGAGAAAATTGACATTGACCTGGGTGAGATGCGCGATGCGGCCACTCAAAAAATTATGCCGCCCAAACACAGTCGCAGCGTATGGTTTACCGATAAGGACGAAAATATTGCGCTGTCAATTCGGCATAAGGGCGATCGCATTTTTCAAGAGCGTTCGCCGTATCAGCTGGTCGAAATTTTTGACACGTTTAAGTACGGCAAAATGCTCACCGTTGACAAAATGGTGATGTGCAGCGAAAAAGACGAAACCGCCTACCACGAGATGATTATCCACGTGCCAATGCTGGTTAATCCGCAGGTGAAAAACGTGCTGGTCATCGGCGGCGGCGACGGTGGCAGCGTTCGCGAAATTCTGCGCCATCCCCAGGTAGAAAGCGTCACTATGGTTGAAATTGACGAGGTGGTGGTGCGGGCCTCGCGCGAATTTTTGCCTTCGCTGTCGTCTTCGCTCAGCGATCCCAAACTCAACCTGCTGATTGGCGATGGCATCGACTACCTGCAAAACGCGGCGGACGAAAGCTTTGACTTTATCGTGGTCGATTCTTCTGACCCGGTAGGGCCATCAGTGGGTCTCTTTAGCGCCGAGTTTTACAAAAATGTTCACCGCTGCCTCACGCCCCACGGCATGATGGCCGCTCAGAGCGAATCGCCCCGGTTCAATCAGGCGGCTTTTGTCGATTTGAGCCACTGTCTGCAAAACATTTTTGAGCCGCAAAATGTCCACACTTACCTGGCCTTTATTCAGACTTACCCAACGGGCATGTGGAGCTTTACCTACTGCACCAAAAACGGCGTTCACCCGGTGGCGGCCCTCAATACTGACAGCGCTGCGCAATTTGCGGCTGACCACGATTTGCAGTATTACAACCCTGAGGTTCACCAGGCTGCTTTCTGTCTGCCTACCTTTATTAAAAAGATGCTGGCCCGTCCGGTCGTGGCCGAGGCGTCTCGCTAGCGCTGGGCCGATGCGATGCTAAATAAATCCAGTAAACAGCAGATAATTGCCGGGTTCGATCCCAGTGATGTCGGCCTGAATAACGGCAATATCTTTGGCTTTCCCTTTGACTATGACACTGCCGACATTATTATTTTGGGCGTGCCCTGGGAGGTGACGGTCTCTTTTCACAGCGGTACAGCGAGAGGGCCACAGGCGACTTTGGCGGCATCACCGCAGCTCGATTTTTACGACTATGACAATCCGAGCGGCTGGCAGCAGGGAATTTACATGCCGCCGATGCCTGAGTGGATTGGGGCGCAGAATGCGGCGCTGCGATCGCCCGCCCAAAAGATCGTCCAGGCCACCGAGCAAGGGTTATCCCGCTCGGTGGACAGCTCTATTTCGGACGATCTAGACCGGGTGAACAAAGGCTGCGAGCAGCTCAACCAGTGGCTCCTGGCCGAAGTTCGCAAAGCGCTGGCGGCAGGTAAAAAAGTGGGCGTCCTTGGCGGCGACCACAGCGTTCCTTTAGGCGCGATGCAGGCTCTAGCTGAAAAATATCCCAGCTTTGGCATTCTCCATATCGATGCTCACTGCGATTTGCGCATGGCCTATCAGGGCTTCCGATTTTCCCACGCTTCGATCATGCAAAATGCGCTAGCGCTGCCTCAGGTTTCTAAGCTGGTGCAGGTGGGCGTGCGCGATGTTTCGCCCCGAGAGGTGGCGTTTGTTCAGGC
>JBBSNR010000410.1:0-3201 GCA_038260635.1 Phormidesmidales cyanobacterium | reverse complement strand
GGCAGCGCCTGAAACCGCGCATCTTCGCGCACCTGCTTGAGAAATTGGTAGCCGTCTACCTGCGGCATCATAATGTCTGAAATGAGCACCTGAGGCGTTTCTTGCTGCAAGAGATCCCAGCCTTCAGCCGCGTTGCTGGCCACGCGCACTTCAAAACTGCTGTCTTCGAGGTAAGCCTGTACCGACTCTCTCAGGCCGGGTTCATCGTCTACGAGCAAAACTTTACTGCTGGGAGTATCTGCCATGGTGTCTTTAATAGGGGCTCTGTGATATGGGTTGTGTGTAGATCATACCGCTATGCTAACCGCCGCTAACGCTATGCCCAGCCAAAAAGCCTCTCAGTCACTGACCCCGTCATTAATTCAGTCATCGATAAGAAAGTGGACAACCCTCAGCGCCAAGCTGGTCTTTGACCACCGCTGGTATCAACTCAGGCAAGATACGGTCGCCTTGCCCAATGGCCAAATCGTCGATGACTACTTCGTCAGTCTGCGGCCCGATATCGCGACCGTGCTGCCAATTACCGCCGACGGCCAGGTTGTATTTGTGCGGCAATATCGCCACGGCGTGGGTGAAATTTTACTAGAGCTGCCAGCGGGTACCTTTAACCCTAAGGAAGAACCGCTGGCTGTGGCTCAGCGGGAGCTGGCTGAGGAAACGGGGTATGTGGGGGAAGAGTGGGCGGCGATCGCCACCTTCTACAACAACCCCGTCAAGCAAAATAACCGCATTCACCTATTTAAGGCTCAGCCCGTCAAGTTAGCCCAGCAGCAGCAGCTAGACGCTACCGAAGATATTGAAGTCGTACTCAGACCCGTAGAGGCCATTCCGGCCCTGATTGCCTCAGGTGAAATTTGCGTAGCGGGCACCATCACCGCCTTAGCGCTGGGGCTATCGTTCCGGTTTTAAGCGCGCTATTATAAATAAATCTACTAAACTCCGACCGGAATACCGGGGATTATGGCAAAATTTACTGAGAAGTTTTCTGCCGCCCTCAGGTCAGGCAGTCAGTAAACCACACTAGCTCATCAACTTAGGTAACTCAACATATGGCACTTCAACTAGGCGATCAGGTCCCCGATTTTACGCAAAAGTCCTCAATGGGCGACATCAACTTCTACGAGTGGGCAGGCGATAGCTGGGTCGTGCTTTTCTCCCACCCGGCTGACTACACGCCCGTTTGCACCACTGAACTGGGATTGGTCGGTCAGCTCCAGGACGAATTCAAAAAGCGCAATGTCAAAACCATCGCTCTCAGCGTCGATGGCGTTGAGTCTCACAAAGGCTGGATTAACGACATCAACGAAACGCAAAGCACGGATGTTAACTACCCTATCTTGGCTGACGACGACAAGAAAGTCGCCACTTTGTATGGCATGTTGCACCCTAACTCCAGCACCGGCAATACGCTCACCGTGCGCTCTGTATTCGTCATCGACCCTGACAAAAAGCTAAAGCTTACCCTCACCTACCCAGCCAGCACTGGCCGCAACTTCGATGAGATTTTGCGAGTGATCGATTCTCTCCAGCTGACGGCGTACGAGAGTGTTGCTACTCCTGGTAACTGGAAAGATGGTGATGACTGCGTCGTGGTGCCTTCTATCTCCACTGAAGATGCCAAGAAGAAGTTTCCCAAAGGCGTGACAGAAATTAAGCCTTATCTACGGATGACGCCTCAGCCAAATAAGTAGGCGATAGTCCTCCTAAATTGTCAGGACTAAGGCTATTACAAAGACGTGGCGCACTGTGGGTATCTACGTCGGTGCGTCACTTTTATGATCTGAAGCGATTAAGCCACTTGCAACCAAGCTGAGATCAGCTCGCCTGAGCAAAAGACATTAGCTTGCCTCTACCTTTCTTTCATTGCTGAACTTTTCTCACGATGGATAGTCATCTCTTGGTGGTGCAGGGTGGTCATGGCGACTTCCCAGGGGAAGGTAAATGATTGGAAAGATTCGGGAGAGATCTTGTCAACATCTAGGTCAATAACAACTTGCCGCAAGATTGAAAATAGCTGCTGCCGCAGGGCTTGGAGTTCTTGCAGGGTGGTGGCTTTTTCTACTGCTTCGATCAGCGTCAAAATCTCTAGATTATAGCGATCAGCGCGATTTTTTTGGTGGCCAATCAGCCACAGGCGAAACTGCCAAATTCCCGAAGCTGCCAGAATGCTAACAGATAGCAAAAACCCCATGGTCTCGGCATACTCTACGAAGAAAGGCGGATTGTCTTGGGTGTAGTAAGCTCGGGCTCCTGGATGCAGCGGAAAGCCCAAGTTTTGACTAGCCTGAGGGGATTGAATGCTGGCAGCCCGAGGGTTGATCGCAATCAGCTCGTTGCGATGCTCGTATAGCATTTGAGTAATGGTTTCGACAATCTCGGGCGCGACATCTTCGTGGGCGACTAGCAGCGCACTGACTGCGACGACTGGCAGATCTTCTGATGGTATGGGCTGGCCGCCATCGTAGCTGCCTTGGGGAATGACGGTGGGCTCTAGATAGGGCTGAGTCAGCCGTAGCGCCCCAATTTGCTCAATGGGTATCAGGTCAAACTGGCCGGTTTTGAGCAGTTCGCCGATGGCGGGATTGCCCAGGCCGATAATGCGAAACAGGGCATCGACCTTGCCCTGACTCAGGGCGGTGTAGGCGTCGTCAGGGGGGAGGGGTTGAGCGGTCAGGTCTTGCGGGGATAGGTCATAGTGGCTGGCTAGCGGCCAAAATAACTGATAGGAGCCGCTGCCGATGGGCATTAGGGCGACGCGCTTGCCTTTGAGGTCGGCCATGCTGGTGATGTTGGCCTCTCTATTGGCAATCAGGTGAAACATCTCGGGGTAGAGCTGGGCGACGGCTCGGACGGCTGGCTGCACGGGCGTGTCGCTCTGGACTAAGGCCATGTCTGCTGTGTGGGCCTGCACGCTGTCCATATTTTGGTTGGAGCCGGGGGAGACCCGTACTTCAATGCGAAGGTTGGGCGCGTGCTTTTCGGTGACTTGTGCAATCGCCTCTCCAAACGCATAGTACTCACCCGTTTCCCCACCGGTAGCGAGCCGGATGACAGAGATTGGCTGGCGCGATCGCAGCAATAGCACCGCGCAGACGCCTGCTGCGATCGCACTGACACTCAGCAAAGCAATTCGTAGCGCCCTTCCGCCCTGGGCATTACCGGGAATGCTAGAAGATCTGGCTAGTTTATCGCGCATAGCAG
>JBBSNR010000409.1:0-3218 GCA_038260635.1 Phormidesmidales cyanobacterium | reverse complement strand
CTCAATTAGCAGATAGTACAGCTCTGCTTGGGGCTGGTCACTTAGCGCCTGAGAGAGGACAATTTCGGCCAGATACTGACTGGCGGTGAGCTTAGCGAGATCTCTGCTCAAGCCGGGAAAGGAGCGCAGGGTTTCGGCCTGGATCAGCTTATCGATAGATTTGCCTTTCACAAACAGCAGATCGTTAACCACAAATAAGCCAGAGCGTCCGGCCAGCTTGGACTTGTGCTTGCGAGCGCCGGGTGCGATCGCCCTCACCAACCCCTGCTCTTTGGTCAGCACTGTCACCAGCCGATCAGATTCCCCCATTGGCATCGCCTTGAGGTTAATGCCCGTTGTTTTGTAGCTGCGCTGCGTCATATTTCTAAATCATCGTCAGTGTCAGGATTCGCTTGGAGCCGCAGGATTTCGGGGCCGCGAGAGGTGCCCAGCCGAGTGGCCCCGGCTTCTACAAGGGCGATCGCCTGCTCAGGGGTATGAATGCCGCCCGACGCTTTGATGCCGATGCGATCACCGCCGATCTGCCGCAGCAGCTTGACATCTTCTACCGTAGCGCCGCCCTGCCAACCCGTGCTGGTCTTGAGAAAATTCACGCCCGCATCCAGACAGACTTCAGCGGCGAGCCGTTTTTCATCGCGGGTGAGTAGAGCCGTTTCTAAAATGGCCTTTACCGGGTGGCCTGCCAGCTCCACAATCTCTGCTATCTCAGCGTGCAGCCGATTGGTATCCCCCATTTTCAGCCAGCCCAGATTGATCACCACATCTAGCTCAGTGGCCCCATTTTCGACTGCTTCTTGCGCTTCGTAGAGCTTCACCCGAGTCGTCGTCGCCCCGCTCGGGAAGCCAATCACGGTACAGACCTGAGGGCGCTTGCCGTGCAGCCGCTCAACGGCTAGAGGCACATGCACCGGGTAAATGCAGACCGAGGCAAACCCGTAGCGGTCGGCTTCGTCGCACAGATGGGCGATCTGCGCTGCCGTCGCTGCCGGGGCGAGCAGCGTATGGTCAATCAGAGGGGCCAGATCAATAGCTTGAGCGGTGCGGGTACGGCCAGCGTTCATAGGTAAGGAAGATGTTAAATTTATGTCGCTTTTACAGGAAATTACTGAACCTTGACGTTGGCAAAGTTCATCTTGAGCTTACATAGGAGCAGTGGCTTTACCGCCAAGCAAAACTGATGACATACCGCTCTATTATCTCTAACTTAGAAAGAAAGTGCTTAGAAAGAAAATGGCACTGTAAAGGGCAATCTTGAGACATCTGCTCTACCCTAACCACCCAACTGTTGGCTTTCGTTCACTCGTTTACTGATATACCCTGCTATGGCCGTACCGCTGATTTCAGCTATTATTTGCACCCACAACCGCGAACAGTACCTGGGCGCGGCGATCGACAGCCTGCTCAACCAGACTTTAGATAGCGCTCTGGGCAGCAGCTATGAAGTAATTGTGGTGGATAACGCTTCTACCGATGGCACAGCGGCTGTCGCCAAAGCCAGACTGGACAATCCTCGGGTGCGCTATATCTACGAACCGGCGCTGGGGCTCTCGGTCGCTCGCAATACGGGCGCAGCCGCTGCCCAAAGTCAGATAGTTGCCTATTTAGACGATGATGCTGAAGCGAGCGCGGGTTGGCTCGCGGCGCTGCTAGAGGTGTTTGACGGTAATCAGAAGGTGGCGATCGCCGGTGGCAAAGTCACCTTGATCTGGCCGCCCAACGCGCAGCCCCCGAGCTGGCTCTCAGATGATCTCTCCAGCGGCTTAGGCGCTTACGACCTGGGCGACGATCTGGTTTACATTCAGCAGCCCGCCTTAACCCCTCGGGGCCTCAACTACGCCGTGCGCAAGCAGTTCTTAGAATCGGTTGGCGGCTTTGACACCCACCTGGGCCGAGTCGGTAAAAATCTGCTCTCTAACGAAGAACAGCAGATGACCCGGCTGGCGCTTGACCAGGGCTGGCAAGTGGCTTACGCACCCACTGCCCTCGCTGCGCACAATGTCGCCCCGGCCCGGATGAAGCCCGCCTGGTTTCTCAGCCGCAGCTGGTGGCAGGGCATCAGCGAAAGCTACCGGGAGCAGGTCAGCGGCAACACCGGCCTCTGGCAGCTGCGCAGCGGCGGCGAACGCCTGGTGCGTGGCCTCTATAAAACGCTCAAATATATCCACCGGCCCGCTCAGCGGTTTGAAAACTTTGCCTACGCCTACGGTCAAATTGCCTACCTGGGCAGCGTGACCAATCATCTCATCCGCCATCGGGACAGGCCCCAAACCGTAGCTTAGCCAGCAAGTAGCCTGGCTATTTACCGCCCTCAATCTGACGACCTTGTACTCCTTCGCCGCTAAAATCATGACTGCATCCATTCCAGTTTCTGTCCTCATTCCTGCTAAAAACGAAGAAGAAAACCTGCCCGCCTGCATCGCTAGCCTGGCGCAGGCTGACGAAATTTTTGTGGTGGATTCTCAGAGTGAGGACAGCTCAATTGAAATTGCAGAGCGACTGGGCGCAAAGGTTGTTCAGTTTGATTTCAACGGTCGCTGGCCCAAGAAGAAAAACTGGTCGCTGGACAATCTGCCCTTTCGCAACGAGTGGGTGCTAATTGTCGATTGCGATGAGCGGATCACGCCCGAGTCTTGGGCCGAAATTGCCGAGATGATCAAAAACCCAGATCTAGACGGCTATTACATTAACCGCCGAGTCTTTTTCTTAGGTAAGTGGATTCGTCATGGCGGCAAATATCCCGACTGGAATCTGCGCCTCTTTCGCCATGCCAAAGGCCGCTACGAAAACCTCAACACTGAAGACATTCGCAATACCGGCGACAACGAAGTGCACGAGCATGTGATGATTCCTCACGAAAAGGTGGGCTACCTCAAAGAAGACATGCTGCACGAAGATTTTCGTGACCTATATCATTGGCTGGCCCGCCACAACCGCTACTCCAACTGGGAAGCGCGAGTATATTACAACCTGCTCACTGGCATGGGCGATGACGGCACCATCGGTGGCAACTTGTTTGGAGATGCCGTTCAGCGCAAGCGGTTTCTCAAAAAGATTTGGGTGCGCTTGCCCTTTAAGCCGCTGCTGCGCTTTGTGCTGTTTTACTTCATTCAGCTGGGCTTTTTAGATGGGTATGCGGGCTATGTCTATGGCCGTTTGCTCAGCCAGTATGAGTATCAGATTGGAGTGAAGCTTTACGAACTGAAGTTTGGCGGTCGGCT
>JBBSNR010000408.1:0-3220 GCA_038260635.1 Phormidesmidales cyanobacterium | reverse complement strand
CACAAAGCGGACAATTGCCTCGACTGGCCGATACAAGAACTGCCGATTACCTTCAAAGCCTGGCGTCACTATTTCTGGTGCGAACGGAGCCACCATGTCTACTAGCGTGGAGGTCATCCGCCAGCTGCCTGCCATCCAGGTAGGATAGGCCAAATCGCCCTCAGCAGACTGCACGGATGGTTTGTTTTGCCAGTTGGGATAAGTGCGCTGGCGTTCAGTGAGGGTTTCGGCCCCGGCCTGGCCGCTGCACGTCAACCAGACAAATGCCAATAGGCCCAACCACACCAGGTTGCGCCGCACCCGTTTCCACAGCAGTTGTTTTGCCACCGGATCCATTGCTTCAGCGGACTAGCCGCCCTCATTTAATTTGAGCCTGTCTTTGAGCCCGTTTGAGCCTAGCTTAGCGCGATCGCCGCCCGCTCAAGATAGCTAAACCAGGACGTAAGTCTGCCCTAGCAAGCTACGAGGCTTACTCAGCGGAGGGGTCTGCCACCGGGTTAGCAGCCGGATCCGCGACGGATGTCGGATCAGCTGAGACCGGGGCCAAATTCATCAGCGTATCTAGCTGCCAATAGTCGTTGGTGCTAGAAGTCGTGCTGCCAAAGCCTCGAACCGTTCCCAAAAAGCTCCTAATAGTCTGAAAAGACGGATCGTCTGGTGGCACTGCCAACCAGCTGCTAAACAAGCTGTAAACCAAAGACAGCGTAGAGCCAGCATTGAGATACGAATAGCCGTTATTGGGATGAGGCAGCGTCCCAGTAGCATCGAGAAAGGTGGGGTGGCGCTCTACCGATTGAAAGTTGGGTGCATTGAGCAGCTGCGCCATCGCCCGAGTGCCAGAGGTGAGCATCACCGTATCTTCAGCAATCCAGCTATGAGCAAACACACTGAGCGGCTGTGGCGACCCCGGATAAGCCGAAGTCTGCCAGCTCACAGCCGGGGTCCCATTTATTTCAGTGGGTGTCACGGTTACGGTCCGCGCTGCCCAATCGCTATTGCCAACGAAGGCATCTAGCGCGTCCAATGCCTTTTGCGCCGTCGCCCGGTCGCTCGTCTGAATAGCTATCCCCGTTTCAAGGTTGAATTCAGGGAAAAAGCTTCCTCCACCCACATTGGGAAAAAAGAACAGCACAATTTCTTTGTCCATCCAGCCCAGCAGCTCAGTATCTAAGTCCAACCCTAAGAAAGTCGAGACCGTACTGCGGGCCTGCTGTAAAAATTCGCGAGTGGGTTCGCTGAGGGAGAGACTCGCCGCAATCTGTCGCCACAGCCCAGCCAAATCGCGACCGCTGCTGAGCGAATAGGCCGGGGCAGGAACAAAGCTCAGCGCCGAATCAGCCTCAGGCAGTGCGGGGGTAGCCATGCTGCGCACCAAGTCGTTGCCGTAGAGCCGTCCCTGAAGGCGGATACCCTCTGCCTGCGGGTAAATCAGACTGTCAATAGTCACCCCTTGCAAGGCTCGGGCAGTGATCGCTCGCGATTCTAAAGGCAAAGTCAGCTGCGGTATCAGCTCGGATGGCCCCGGAAAAGGCCCTGGAAAAGGCAGCGGTGAACTAAGGCCGGATAGCCCACCGTCGAGGTTGAACTTGACGGCTTCTGACAGGTTGGCGTAGAAACGGGCTAGCGCCCCTTCTGTGTCAGTGTATGGCGATGGCGGAGCCTCTCCCTCGGAGAATCGCAAAAACAGCTCACTATCGCCTAGCATCGGCCCAGCAAACTGCTGATAGTCAATTAATGTCTTCAGGGCCGCTGGCTCGCTAGCAAATATCAAATAGTCATCCGATATCGCCACAGCAAGGCCTGGTACCTGATAGGTATAGTCACCTTCTCCCGATTCACCGGGCACCGGCAGCCGCTGGGGAATAGGCGGGGAAATTGCTTTGGCCGCGCCTAGCTCTGGAGGTGCCGTCGTGGGCTCAGGCAGCGGTTCGGGCATCTCATGGTCGTCTTCGTAGCACCCGTCTTCGTAGCAATCGTCATAGTAATCGTCGTAGCTTTCGGTGCGAGTAGGCCACACCCATAGCTCTACGCCTTCATAAGTGCTTTTTTCAGGCACTTCCTCACCGCGCGCGGTCTCTAAATTTTCCAAAAACGGGGGCAGCGCCTGTCGATTGGCAATCGGGACTACCGTCAGCGTGGTGGCGGCAACATCGGTAACGGCGATACTGCGGGGGGTGGTATCCGGCAAAACGGTCACCGCCACCTGATCGCCAATCCAGGGCTGGACTTCGCTGGCATAGTCAAAACCAGGCAGAAAAATCGGCAGGCTCAAAGGACTCACTGCCCCGCCCGTAACCTCAGCAATTTTCGCAAATAGTTCAAACTGCTCTAGCGCCTGCCAGTCTGCCGGTTGCGTGCTCAGGAAAAAGGCAATGGGGGTGGATTCCGGCAGCAGCTGCGCTAACTGCTGCTGGCTAGCTGCGGTATCTGTCATGGGTTCAGAGACCGGCTGCGCGGCTACAGACAGTGCGCTGACCGTACTCAGGGCTAAAAGACAGGCCGCTAGCCGCCCAGGGCGAAGTTCACTCTTGAGAGAGAGCGTCATATCCCCAAAAGTCATGCTTAGAATCCTATAAAGTGAATAGCAGTTTTGTCATTGAATAAAGCGTTGGTAACGCTGTAGTACCCCCAGATCGCCTCCTGAGAACTTCACCCCAAAAGTTCGCAAATCCGCACAGGTTTTTCGCAGTATTTGGCGCGCTACAGACAGCAGAGCAGCTTTGGTACGTTTAAATCAACTGTAAAAGCAACCATTAGCCGAGGAACAAGCGATGGGGATACAAAGTGTCGGCTAGGCGGGGTATATCTCTGCTGTCCTAACTAACGTCTTTTTTTGTGGCACCCGCCATCGTAAAATCGCTACACGGCATTAGCGCGAATTTGACCACCTGGTACGGCCAGTGACCGATTCACTTTTTGGCTAGTCACTGCTCTTTTTTTGTCATTGTGACTAAACTATGGCTCAAGTTATCGGCGCACTTCTGATTTTTACGCTGGTTCCGGTGTTGGGTGCTCTGCCGCTGACGGGCTGGATTGTCCGGCTTTTTACCGGCAAGCAGCTCGCCAAACTGGGTACGGGTAATATAGGGGTATCGGCTGCCTTCTATCACGGAGGGACGGCTGTTGGCCTGCTTTCTGTCGCGGCTGAGGCGATTAAAGGCATCGTCGCCGTGCTGATTGCCCGCTATTTTTTTGGCAATGATCCAATCTGGCCGGTGCT
>JBBSNR010000407.1:0-3222 GCA_038260635.1 Phormidesmidales cyanobacterium | reverse complement strand
AGCGGTCGCGGCCCTGGGCTTTGCCAACCTCTCAGGCTTCCCGGCCTGGATTATTTGGATTTTTGTTCATATTTACTATCTCATAGAGTTTGATAACAAGCTGCTGGTGATGCTTCAGTGGGGTTGGCACTATTTCACCAGTCAGCGCGGCGCCCGCCTGATTACTGGCGACGACTCGATTCCGGCCCTTTCTGCCCTGGTGGTAGAAGAGATGGCCAGGAGCCAAGCAGAGGGCAAGGCGGACACCAACAGCTCAGAAATGGTCGAAGCTTAATCCCCGCCGACCGCCTGTCATCTACCGCCGACTATTCTGACCGTTCGGAGTAGGCATCTCCGCTATAGGGTTGCTCTCCTGTCGCGGGATAAGCGTCGTCGTGAGGACTAAAAATTCGATAGGCAGCCTCGGCCAGATAGATAACTGCGCTGCTTAGTCTTTGAAAAAGTGTCATGACCCAATCTCCTTGAAGATTTTGGAAATAGATTGCTGAGACAGCTAACCCGGCGGGTATGGTTTGCTGCTGAGTTGACCTGAGCAGCGTAGCTTCTAGTTAATCTGGCCGGGTACGACAGGCAATGCCCAGGGCCGCATTGCATTTGTTTAGAGACTCTCTTATTTTATCTAGTCGCTTTCGCCTTGCTCTTGGCGATGACGATTCTTCACAAGTTCACATGCAACTACACACTGCTGCTAGAAAAAACACGGCTGTAGAAAAGTCGTTGTAAACCGCAGCGGCGATGACAGTAGAAAACCAAAGCCGCGCTAGCACCGCGCCAGATTGTCAGACCTGTTGCTAGACCCAGATCGCTCTACATGCCACAGAATAGGAAAAGTGGGTTGATGGGCTAACCATGTCTAAATCTGAGGTGAATAGCGAGGCCGGGGCGAATAGTGGCAAAGTCTATCTGGTAGGTGCCGGGCCGGGAGATAGCGACTATCTCACCGTGCGGGCTCTGCTGCTGCTGAATCAGGCTGACGCGCTGGTGTATGACGCTTTGGTTGACGAATCGATTTTGCGACAGCTCTCTGCTGCCTGTGAGCTATGGCATGTGGGCAAACGGGGCGGCCAGCCGAGCACGCCTCAGGCCGAAATTAATCAGCTTTTGGTCAGACTTTGCCAGGCAGGGTCTCAAGTCGTCAGGCTTAAGAGCGGCGATCCGTTTGTGTTTGGCCGGGCAGCAGCAGAGATTCAGGCGCTTAAGACGGCGCACTGTCACTTTGAAGTAGTGCCTGGGCTGTCTTCTGTGCTGGTGGCTCCGCTGCTGGCGGGCATTCCGCTGACTGATCCAGTGCTGAGTCGGGGCTTTGCTGCCTTTACTGCTCATGACCTGGATGCTTTGAACTGGGAGGTAATGGCTCGTCTGGAGACGTTGGTGCTGCTCATGGGCGGCAGGCGGCTGCGGGAGATTTGCGATCGCCTCCTCACCCACGGCAAACGCCCAGAAACGCCGATGGCAATCGTTCGCTGGGCCGGGCAGCCACAGCAGCAGCTCTGGCAGGGTAAGCTGCTGAGTATGCCGCAGATTGTTGGCGCGTCTCAGCTTTCGCCCTGCGTAATTATCGTGGGTGAAGTGGTTGGTTTACGCGACTATCTAGCGCCACCGCCAGCGCCGCCGCTGCCCTTGGCAGGTAAAACAATTGTGATCACACGGGCCGCTAGACAGGCCAGTCAGTTTAGCCCAATGCTTATGACAAAAGGGGCCAGGGTAATTGACTTGCCCGCTTTAGAAATTCGCCCGCCAGCGACCTGGGAACCGGTAGACGAAGCGATCGCCACCCTCGATCATTTTGACTGGCTGATCCTTACGTCTGCCAATGCCGTCAATTTTTTCTTAGCCCGACTGCTGCATCAGGGTAAAGATTTTCGCGCGTTAGCTGCTCTCAAAATTGCAGCAGTGGGTAAAAAAACAAATGCTGTTCTAATACAGCGCGGTCTCGCAGCCGACTTCATTCCACCTAGCTTTATCGCCGATTCTCTGATAGAACATTTCCCAGCAGACCCAGCAGGCCTAAAGCTGCTGTTCCCTAGAGTAGAAGAGGGGGGGCGGGCGGTGCTGGTAAAAGAGATGACGGCTAAGGGTGCGATGGTGACAGAAGTGGCGGCTTACGAGTCGGCCTGTCCGACAGCGATTCCGCCTGCTGCAAAGCTGGCCATAGAAAGCCATGCGGTCCATGCAATCACGTTTGCCAGCTCTAAAACGGTGCGCCACTTTGCTCAGCTAATGGCTCAGACTTTTGGCGATCGCTGGCTACACTTGCTAGACGATGTGGCGATCGCCTCTATCGGTCCGCAAACGTCGAGAGACTGCCACAAACTGCTCGGCAGAGTCACCCTAGAAGCCAAAGAATATACGCTGCCAGGACTGGCGGCGGCGTTAGAAGCGTGGGCCAGGCAATGATTCAGCGGCACATCATCGGGCTGACGGGGGGAATCGCGAGCGGCAAGAGCACCGTGTCTGACTATCTGGCAAATCATTACGGTTTACCAGTGCTGGATGCAGATGTATATGCGCGGCAGGCGGTAGCGCTCGGCAGTGAAATTTTGGCGGCAATAGGCGATCGCTACGGTGCTGAAATGCTTTTGCCTGATGGCAACCTCAATCGCATTCGCCTGGGTCAGATTATCTTTCACGACGCCGCCGAAAAAACATGGCTAGAACAACAAATTCATCCTTTTGTGCGCACTCAGTTCCAAAAGACAACAGAGACATTCCCGCTTACCCAACCCCTGGTATATGCCATTCCTCTGCTGTTTGAAGCGAACCTGACTCATCTGGTGAGCGAGATTTGGGTCGTATTTTGCGATCCGCTACAGCAAAAAGAGCGGCTGATGAAACGCAGCCAGCTAGAGGCTGACGATGCCCAGGCCCGAATCGATGCCCAGATCAGCTTAGCTGAAAAGTGCAAACAGGCGGATTACGTCTTAGATAACTCCGCTAGCAAAGAACAGACATTTGCTCAGATCGACAAAATGATGAGCCCGCTGGCTTAGCCATAGTTTGGCTATAGAATAAGACTGACTCAGCCTAAGACAAGCCTCACCCGGTGCGACGTTTCTATACCTCCCTTATCCCCCAGTCTTGTGATGCGCCTACCCGATGACAGCGAAGTTGGCCGCCCTAGCGTCAATATTTTGCCAATGATCGACGTTATCTTTGCGATCTTGGCATTCTTTATTCTGACTACGCTCTATTTAACAAAGGCCGAAGGGCTGCCGGTAAATT
>JBBSNR010000406.1:0-3241 GCA_038260635.1 Phormidesmidales cyanobacterium | reverse complement strand
GCTAAAGGTAATCGGCTCACGAACCACCGGCTGAGGAAAAGCGCCGCTGACAAAAGCCCCACTGATAACCGCCGCAAACTGCGCCCGCGTCATTTGTTCATCGGGTCGAAAGCTGCCGTCAGGAAACCCGCTGATAGCGTTGTTAGCCGTCAGTGACTGCATATATTGACTGGCCCAATAGCTGCTGCCGACATCGCTAAAGCGAGTTTGTGCAAAAGCCGGTAGCGTCGTTGCGGCTATGCTCACAGCCATACTCACGGTGAGAGCGCTAGAGAAGACAACGGCGGTATTGACGTACTTATTTTGACCCAGCATGGCGAAGTCCTGATGTCCGAGTGATTGATCTCACTATCTCATCGGCATCGTCATGCTGGTAATTTTTGAGGGACGGTTAGTGGTTTGGCTGATTGGGTGGGGGTGATCGCCCGTCCAACAGTGCCCAGAGGCGGCGACTGAAGGCACTTTGAGCAACCAGTTAAGAATTTGGCTAACCGACTAATCGACAGCGGCTGAGTAGTAAGTGCTCAGTCTTCCGCGACAGCATTGGCCTGCAAATCTCCCAAGCTGACGTGCTCCAGCGCCGCTTTGTGAGTCGCGGCCAAATCTACCGGCGGGGCCACGCCATCGTCTAACGCTTCTTGCCAGCGGGCCGCGCACAGGCACCATTTATCGCCCGGCTTAAGCCCTGGAAAATTGTAGGCCGGTTGAGGCGTGCTCAAGTCATTACCCTGAGCCTTGGTGTAGCTCAAAAAAGCCTCTGTCAGCTTGGCACACACCACATGCACGCCCCGGTCCTGCGGTCCCGTTTGGCATTGGCCATCGCGATAAAATCCTGTCATCGGTGAAGTGCAGCAGGTTTGCAGTGGCGTCCCTAATACGTTCTCAGCCTCAGCCATCAAATAGTCTCCTCAAATCATATTTGCAAAATCTTTAGCAGGTAGCGGCTACATATCTGTCAGAGCTCTCTACCGGCATCCTCTTTCATCGTTGCCATATATTGAGCGGGCACCAAGGCTAAAAACAACGTCCACCAGAGCAAAATCACCCCGACGACCGGCAGCGTTATCCACAGCCGATGCAGCAATAGCCAGGAGCCCGTGGGAATCGCTAGCCCCGTGAGGATAATCGACCAGGGCTGACACCACCACGGTTTCAGCTGCCAGAACGACTCAGCGGGGCGATCGCCCAAATCCTTTCCTGTTTCTGCCACCATGCTCTAATTTCTCCTAAAAATTTCTACCGGCTCAATATCATCGGCTATCTCAAAGCCAAATATCTGCGAATAAAAAGAGAGCTCAGCGTCTAAGGCCCGCTTAATATTCTCCGCCTTGCGAAACCCGTGCTGCTCTCCCTCAAAGAGCAAATAGGCCACCGGAATGCCTTTTTCTTTGAGCGCATTGACCATCGTCTCTGCCTGGTTGGGCGGCACGATTTTGTCTTCTGAGCCCTGTAAAAAGATGATTGGGCAAGAGAGCTGATCGACTGCGTTGATGGGCGATCGCTCATCATAAATCGCCTTCTTTTCAGGGTATGGCCCGACCAAACTATCCAAATAGCGCGCCTCAAACTTATGAGTTTCCTCCGCTAAGCTCGCCATATCGCTCACGCCGTAGTAGCTCGCCCCCGCCTTAAACACATCGCGAAAAGTCAGCGCCGCCAGGGTGGTATAGCCGCCTGCGCTGCCTCCATCAATAGCCAGCCGGTCAACATCGGCCTTACCTTGATCCACCAGATAGCGCGCCCCATTTGCACAGTCATCCACATCGACAATGCCCCACTTCCCCTGAAGCCGGTTGCGATAGGCGCGACCATAGCCCGTGCTGCCGCCATAGTTCACGTCTAGCACGGCAAAGCCTCGACTCGTCCAGTACTGAATCGCCAGATTAAACGCGCTAGAAGCCGCTGCGGTTGGGCCGCCGTGCGTCTTCACCAAAAGCGGCGGACGCTCGGTAACAGGCGCTTCACAATCTTTGTTTTGAGGCCGATAGTAAATTCCATAGGCATTGAATCCACCAGTTGTGGGGAAAGAGAGCACCTCCGGCTCAGAGATATAGCCCGCATTCACTTTCAGGCCGCTCGACTGGCGCAGCTCGGTCATGCTGTGCGTAGCCAAATCAAAGCGAACCAGCGCGCTAGGTTTGGTCTTGCTAGCCGCCAAAAAAATCGCAAACCCCTCTCCTACCTGCAAGCTGCCAATGCCCGAGTAAGGCATTTCAATCTCATCCATAGAGCGAGCCAGCGTATCAAACCGGGCCAGCCGCGTCGTGCCCTCATATATATAGGTGCAGATAATATTTTGACTGTCTTCAAAGCCATAGCTGCTCTGGCCAAAATTCCACTGCGGCCCGGCAAACTCCGCCTCCATCGGAAACAGCGCCTGCGCCCGTTCGCCCTCCCAACGGTACAGATTCCACCAGCCGGTCGCATCGCTGATAAAGTGCAGCGCCCCGCCCGGCGACCACTGCGGCTGACAGACCGACTCTTTCACGTTACCCACCAGCCGCTGCGGTCGGCTCAGGCTACCGTCTTCACTGACGTTGGCTAGCCATAGCTCTGTGCCATCCCAGGGCATCTGCGGATGATTCCAGGTGATCCAGGCGAGCTGTCTCCCGTCTGGGCTGAGCCGAGGCGATGAGTAAAAGTCGTTGCCGCTGACGAGTATGCGGGGCGTTCCACCAGTGAAGGGGATAGTGGCGATCGCATTCACCGCCTCTCCCGACTGACGGTGATCTTCCACCACACAGATCAGCCGTTGCCGCTGCGGATCGGCAACTGCGTCGGCATACCGTAGCCCCGCAGCTGGCGTCACCGCTGGCGTTAGCGCTTCGGGCGGTTCTCCGGCCCGCTGCCGGTAAAGCCGCTGATCGGCAAAATTAGAAAAATACACCGTGCCCTGATGCACCAGATAGGCCCCGCCACCGTACTCATGCACCCGCGTGCGCACATTGAAAGGCTCTGACGTAATATCGGTGACGCTGCCAGGGTCATTGTCTGGCCCGTATCGCACTACTAGCTGCCGCCCGCCCTCAGTAGGTCGCAGCTCACTCCAGTAGATATCTGCCCCGTCTAGCCGCACAGAGCCCAGCCGCAGAGCGCTAGAGACAATCAGATCAGAAGTGATGGGCGATCGCCAAGATCCATACGGCACTGTATTGACCATAAAAATTCTATACCTAAAAATTCACCAAAACTTTACAGAGAGCAGCTGTCATATTTCTATCAGGACACTTTTCATTCTCCT
>JBBSNR010000405.1:0-3244 GCA_038260635.1 Phormidesmidales cyanobacterium | reverse complement strand
CGTTATTCTGATATCTGTAGTTCATCTGCTGTGGTAAGAGATTCGCATGTTGCTATCGCCTCAAGAAAAAGACAAGCTGCTGATTTTTACGGCGGCGCTGGTGGCCGAAAGGCGAAAAGAGAGGGGACTCAAGCTCAACTACCCGGAGGCAGTGGCCTACATCTCAGCAGCGATTATGGAAGGTGCCCGAGATGGCAAGACGGTGAGTGAGCTGATGAGTGAGGGCACGACGCTGCTGAAGCGAGCCGATGTGATGGAAGGCATTCCAGAAATGGTGCATGAAGTGCAGGTAGAGGCGACTTTCCCAGATGGCACTAAGCTAGTAACGGTGCACGATCCGATTATGGATTGAGGCGTGTTGATGAGTGAGCAGGAAAGGGCCATGTACAAGAGCAATCCAGTCGAGCCGCTGCCGCTGGTGCCGGGGCAAATTATTCCCGGTGGTTCGGAGCCAATTGAGCTAAATGCAGGTAGAGAGACGCTGCGGCTGGTGGTGAGCAATGGGGGCGATCGCCCCATTCAGGTCGGCTCACACTTTCACTTTTACGAGGTGAACCAGGGCTTACAGTTTGACCGGGAGCGCACCAAAAAAATGCGGCTAAACATCACTGCTGGCACGGCTGTTCGCTTTGAACCCGGCGATGAAAAAGAGGTCGAGCTAGTGCCCTACGGCGGCAGCCAGGAAATCTACGGGTTCAATGGCCAATACGACGGTGCGGAGTTGAAGGGATAAAATGCCAACGTCAGCAGCTCGTTTAGGCATTGGTGGCCCCGTCGGCAGCGGCAAAACCGCTTTGATTGAGGGCATTGTGCCGCTGCTCATGGCTGAGGGTGTAGAAGTCGCTGTGGTCACCAACGACCTGCTCACCACAGAAGATGCTGACCGGCTGAAGCGTAAAGGCTTTTTACCGGCTGAGCGGGTGATTGGCGTTGAAACTGGGAGCTGCCCGCATACGGCGATTCGCGAAGACCCCACGATGAACCAGCTGGCCGTGCAGGATCTAGAGCTGTGTTTTCCTCAGCTGGATCTGATTTTGATTGAGAGCGGCGGCGATAACCTGGCGTCTACCTTTAGCTACGAGCTGGTAGATGCCTACCTATTTGTGATCGATGTCGGTGCGGGTGACGACATTCCTCGTAAGAACGGGCCGGGATTTGTTCAATCTGACCTGGCGGTGGTGAATAAGATAGATATTGCGCCCTATGTAGGGGCTGATTTGGACTTGATGCGATCGCAATCCGCTCAATACCGTCAGGGCAAACCAGTGGTGTATACCAACTGCAAAACCGGTGAGGGGCTAGACGAAGTAGTGGCGTTTATTCGAGAGACGCTGCTGTTTGGCCAGCGGTCTGAAGCGATGGCAGAAAGCTCGCTGTGAATGCCCTGGCTTTACAAAATCAGCTAGCGCTCAAGCTGGGCTGCAATCCGGCGGGTAAAACAGTTCTGCAACATCGCTATATGGCTTACCCGCTCAGCGTTTCGCCAGTTTTTCGGCTGGAAGAAGATGGGACTGAGCCCTCGTTAGAGCGAGCCTACCTTTACCGCATGAACACTTCTCCGGGACTGCTAGCAGGCGACACGATTGGGATGTCTTTGCAGTTAGCCGCAGGCAGTCAGCTCTATTTGGCCGATCAGTCAGCGACTAAAGTTCATACGATGCCACAGAAAGACACGCTGGCCACTGTAAACTACAGTCTCGATATTGGTGAACAGGCCACGCTAGAATTTTTGCCAGAGCCGCTAATTCTCTTTGCCGATGCAGCGTTGACGCAAACAACTGAAATTACGGTACAGGCTTCTGCCGGGCTCAGTTTAGGAGAGATTGTTTTACCAGGGCGATTAGCTCGGGGCGAAGTGTACCAGTTTCGGCAATATCTCAGCCGAATTCGGGTGCGATCAACCGCAGGTAAGCTGTTGTTTGTTGAGAATATGAACCTGATGGGTAAAGGTAACCGGTTTGCGCAGAGTAGGCTGTTTGCCAGTGGGCCAGTGCTGGGGAGTTTGGTTTTGATTTTGCCTGAGGCGATCGCCACTCCCAAAAATCTAACAACCCTGGCTGCTGAAATTGAATCGCTGGCAGAAGACAGCCCTTTAGCATCGGTCGATTTGGCCAGCTCACCTTTACCGGGAGGCAGAGGGCTATTTGTACGAGCGATGTCTGCCACAACTCGCGACCTACAGTCCTGCTTTAAAGGTGCGCTAAACTGTGTTCGCAAACTGCAAAACCAGGCCCCGCTGCCCTATTCGCTATGAGTAACTTGCAAATGGCTCCGGCTGAACTGGCCGAGACTTACGTTGGCAATGTCAATGAACAAACAGATCTATCTGCTCGCGTGGCTCAGGCAAAAGCGCAAAACCGCTGTTGGGAAGTAGCTGTCAGCCAGAGCGATCGCCCCAAAGGCCGCATCCTCACGCGCACGGCTACGGGCCAATCTGTCGGCATCGTCAAGGGTCGCGACTGGCTACTGCGAGATGGAGACGTGCTGGCAACAAAAGAGAACTATCTGGTATTGGTGAACATTCAGCAGCAGCAGGTGATGGCGTTGCGGTTTGAGGAAGGGGTAGGCAATCAGGCGATCGCCCTTGTCCATTTGGGTCACGTCTTGGGCAATCGCCACTGGCCACTGATGGCGCATGGCAATACGCTCTACGTTGAGCTAGCCGCTGACCCGACCCTAATGGATTCAACTGTTCGAGAGATGGCGCAGACCTTAGGCATTGAGGGATTGCAGGTTAGCTTCGAGGAGCGCGCTCCCGACAACGCCCTAGATTTTTCTCATGCTCATCATCACCACTAGCCTATGCCTGCCAAGCTTTCTAGCCCGTCCAACTCGCTCAATCAGCAGTTCGTTTTAGTTCAGCTAGCGGATTCGTTCTTTCCCTCGGGCTCTTACACGCTTTCTCACGGGTTAGAGAGCCTAGTGCAGGCTAAAACAATCACTACCGCTGAAGAGTTGGAGACTTTTGTGCGGCTGCTGCTGTGCAATAAGGTGGGCAGCACTGATTTGGTGGCGCTGGTTCATGCTTATCGGGCGAGCGATCGCCATGATTTGGTCACTGTGGCTCAAGTCGATGCACTGTTATTCGCCCAAACCCCAATTAAAAAAACCCGCATAGCCCAGCGCCAGAGCGGTCGCGCCCTGCTAATGGTCGCCAGCAAAACCTGGCCGCACGCGCAGCTGACCGCGCTAAGCGAACAGACCGCTAAAGGCGACATCAATTGCTTGCATCCGGTCGTGTTTG
>JBBSNR010000404.1:0-3251 GCA_038260635.1 Phormidesmidales cyanobacterium | reverse complement strand
CGGGATGCGGTGGAATATGGCTTTCCGCCCTACGAGCTTTTCTTTGACACCCTGGTGCTGCCGATTTCTACCGGCATCGAAGAAGACCGGGTAAATGCCAGAGAGACGCTGGAAGGCATTCGTCTAATTCGTGAAAATCTGCCCGGTTGCCACATCATGCTGGGCGTTTCTAACGCTTCTTTTGGACTGAATCCGGCGTCGCGCGTGGTCTTGAACTCGGTGTTTCTCAACGAAGCGATGGCCGTGGGAATGGATGGGGCGATCGTCAGCGCCAGTAAAATTTTGCCGCTGGCGAAGATTGACCCCGCGCATCAGAAAATTTGCCGCGACCTGATTTACGACAACCGTGAGTTTGAAGGAGATGCCTGCACTTACGATCCGCTGGGTGAACTGACGACGCTGTTTGCTGGCAAGAGCACCAAGCAGCTCAGAACCACACAGGATGAAAACCTGCCGCTGGAAGAACGGCTGAAGCGGCACATTATTGACGGCGAGCGGATTGGTCTAGAAGAACAGCTCGCCAAGGCGTTGGAGAAGTATCCGCCGCTAGAAATTGTCAACACCTTTTTGCTGGACGGCATGAAGGTCGTCGGCGAGCTATTTGGCTCAGGACAAATGCAGCTTCCCTTCGTACTGCAATCGGCGCAGACCATGAAGGCGGCGGTGGCTCACCTAGAGCCGTTTATGGACAAGTCCGAATCGGACGACAGCGGCAAGGGCACGGTGGTGATCGCGACGGTAAAGGGCGATGTGCACGACATCGGCAAAAATCTGGTCGATATCATCCTGTCTAACAACGGCTACAAGGTGGTGAATATCGGCATTAAGCAGCCGGTGGATAACATCATCGCGGCCTACCAGGAGCACGGCGCGGACTGCATTGCGATGAGCGGGCTGCTGGTGAAATCGACTGCTTTCATGAAGGACAATCTGGCCACCTTCAATGAGCACGGGATTGATGTGCCGGTGATCTTGGGTGGGGCGGCGCTGACGCCGAAGTTTGTCCATGAGGACTGTCAGAATGTGTACAGCGGGCAGGTGATTTACGGGAAGGATGCCTTTGCTGACCTGCACTTTATGGATGCGCTGATGCCTGCAAAGAAGGCCGAGCAGTGGGACAACCTCAAAGGCTTCGCAGATGATCATCCGATGAGCAAAGTGGCAAAAGTCGCCGTTAACAATGCGACTGAGCCAGAAGAAATCGCCGCTGCCGAGCCTGCGGTTATTGATACTCGCCGCTCCGACGATGTCGCGATCGCTATTGAGCGGCCCGCACCGCCGTTCTGGGGGCCAAAGGTGCTGACAGCAGCAGATATTCCGCTTGAGGAACTGTTTGACTATTTGGACATGCAGGCGCTGGTCGCCGGGCAGTGGCAGTTTCGCAAGCCGAAGGGCCAGTCACGCGAAGAATACGATGCTTTCCTCACGGAAAAGGTAGCGCCGATTTTGACGCATTGGAAGCAGCGAGTTATCGATGAAAAGCTGCTAGATCCGAAGCTAGTGTACGGCTACTTTCCCTGCTTAGCAGAGGGCAATACGCTATATGTGTACGACTGGCAGGCGGCGCAAAAGGGCGAACCCAGCGAACCGATCACTTCGTTTGAATTTCCGCGTCAGCGTTCAATGCGGCGGCTCTGTATTGCTGACTTCTTTTTGCCGAAAGATCAGGCTAAGCCTGGAGAGTACGATGTCTTCCCAATGCAGGCGGTGACGGTAGGCGATATTGCTACCGAGTTCGCCGCTAAGCTCTTTGCTGAAGATAATTACACTGACTATTTGTACTATCACGGCCTGGCAGTGCAAATGGCCGAAGCTTTGGCTGAGTGGATGCACATGAAAATCCGCTGCGAGCTGGGTTACGCCGACCAGGAGCCGGAGGGCATTCGCAATATTCTGGCGCAGCGCTACCAGGGATCGCGCTATAGCTTTGGCTATCCGGCCTGCCCGAATATGCGCGACCAGGTAAAGCAGCTCGATCTATTGGACGTGAGCCAAATTGGGATGCACATGGATGAGAGCGAGCAGCTTTACCCTGAGCAGTCTACGACGGCGATTGTGACGTATCATCCTGCGGCGAAGTACTTTAGCGCCTGATTACCAGCCAGATTCGGCCTGCTGTAGGACATAGGTAGCGATCGCCCCAATTTCCTCCCCTGAAAGCCGGTCGGCATAGGCGGGCATGGCCCCTTTACCCTGGGTGATGAGGTGAGCGATCGCGCCCACTTCCCCATAGCCACGCCGCACCAAAGTCTTTTGCTTGAGGTTTTTGCCCCGGCGAATGATATTGCCGCCATGCGCATGGCACCCGGCACAATTAAGGCTGAAAAGCGATTCTCCTGAAGAAATCTCTATATCAGGCGGAGCGGTAGACAGGGCGGCGCTCTCAGTGACAGTAACTTGACCGATTAGCGTCTGAGCCATGGCGCTATTTGCCTGAGCTGACCAAAACAGCGCGATCGCTAGCCCCACAGCTAAGCAGGCGCAACCATTCAACCGTCGCCAGCTGCGCACAACCCCCAAAAGCCATTGCTGAAAGATAATCAAGACCATACAGACCTTATATACTTGTGCGCGATAGATAAGCTTATTAATAAGATACAATAAGCAATACTTATTAGATTCACGTTTGTAAACTCAATATTGTGGGACATCGGCCATTCGCCTGACGTGCGGGCTTTTTGCCTACAAATGCTCGATATTCCTGCCATTGTCTCAATTTGACTGTTTTATTTAGATTTCACATTAGCGATGATTTAAGCAAGTCCCTTGTCTGCACAGTTTCTCATTGGCGTTTTCGTTCCCACTGAGTCCCTGGCTGATCCCCTGCGTCAGCTGCTAGCTCAGAAAAGTTTTGTCGTGAGCTGGAGTCGGTCGGCTGCGGACTTTACCAGCTGGGTAATCAGCAATCGCCACCGGATTGACTGCCTGATTGTGCAGTCATCAGAGGAGGCATTTCAGGCATTGAGAGAGCTGAAGCAGCGCGATATTTTGCTGCCAGCGCTGACGGTAGGCTATCCGGTACGCTCTGGGCCGGGACTGTTGGAGTCTGAAAAAGGGAGCGAGCCTGAAAACGGGGATGAGCCAGAGGCTATTGAGGAAGCAGGGGATGAGCCAAAAAATGTTGAGGCGATCGCCGAGACCATCGGGCAGCTAGTATTTTCCTATCACGAGGCAGTAGCCGCGCTCGACATTGACGACCTAGAAGGGGTAGATGAGGCCATTCGTCAGGCAGTAAACCGCTATTTGCAGCT
>JBBSNR010000403.1:0-3257 GCA_038260635.1 Phormidesmidales cyanobacterium | reverse complement strand
TATCAAGACTTAACTTGACTCCCCCTTCTTCACAAAGACACGAGGTTAACGCGCAGTGGTTAGAGTAGCTATCAACGGTTTTGGGCGGATTGGCCGGAACTTTTTACGGTGTTGGTTGACACGTGAAAATAGCAACCTGGACCTGGTTGCTGTCAACAACACTTCTGATCCTAGAATCAACACTCACCTGTTGAAATACGACTCTTTGCTCGGTCGTCTAGATGCCGACATTTCTTACGACGCCGACACCATGACCGTCAACGGCAATGTCATTAAGTGCTACTCCGACCGCAACCCCAGCAATCTGCCCTGGAAAGACTGGGGAATTGACCTAGTCATCGAATCAACTGGCGTCTTCAACAGCGAAGAAGGGGCTTCTCGCCATATTGAAGCGGGCGCGAAAAAGGTCTTGATCACCGCGCCTGGAAAAGGCGGGCATGTCGGCACCTATGTAATGGGTGTAAACGACCAAGACTACGAGCACGACAAGCAAAACGTCGTCAGCAACGCCAGCTGCACAACCAACTGCTTAGCCCCTGTCGTCAAAGTAATCAACGATAACTTTGGCATCATCAAAGGGACGATGACAACCACTCACAGCTACACTGGCGACCAGCGGATTTTAGACGCCAGTCACCGCGACCTGAGACGCGCTAGAGCGGCGGCAATCAATATTGTGCCTACAACCACCGGTGCAGCTAAGGCAGTTGCCTTGGTCATTCCCGAAATGAAGGGCAAGCTCAACGGCATCGCGCTACGGGTACCTACTCCTAACGTGTCTATCGTTGACCTGGTTGCTCAGGTGAAGAAAAAGACCATCACCGAAGAGATGAACGAGGTGCTCAAGAAGGCTTCTGAAACCACGATGAAGGGCATTTTGGGCTACACCGATGAGCCGCTGGTATCCATCGACTACCGCAAGACCAGCGAGTCTGCTACTATCGACTCCGACCTGACGATGGTCATGGACGGCGATATGGTCAAGGTGATCGCTTGGTATGACAACGAATGGGGCTACAGCCAGCGGGTGGTAGACCTGGCCGAACTCGTCGCCAGCAAGTGGAAAGACTAATTGATCGGGTCAGTCTATTCTCCAGGGATAAAGTCTAGAGATCAGGTCTAGAATTAAGCAGAAGAGCAGGGGCGTAAAGCTCCTGCTTTTTTAATGGTTTGTTTTAAGGGCGGCCTGGCAATCAGGCGCACTGAAGGGCCGCACTCAACTTATGGCAAATGAGAGAGAATTAAATCAGGTCAAGGAATCGTAATCTGTGTCTAATTCTGTCTTCTCAGCTGAGAAACGTCTGTTTACCCCGGTGGGACCGAGCGATCGCGCCATCCCCCTGATTTTTGCCTTTCCCAACGAATACAGCGTGGGCATTACCAGTCTGGGCTATCAGGTGGTGTGGGCAATGCTGGCTCAGCGGGCCGATATTGACGTTAGTCGTCTCTTTACCGATGCCAGCGAGCCGCTGCCTGCCCAAGCCGAACTGATGGGGTTTTCCCTCTCTTGGGAGCTAGACTACGTCAATGTTTTGAGCCTGCTGGAGTCTCAGCAAATTGCGCTGCGAACCCAAGAGCGCACTGATGATGATCCTTTAGTATTTGGCGGCGGGCCGGTGCTGACGGCTAACCCAGAGCCCTTTGCTGCCTTTTTTGATGTGATTTTGCTAGGAGATGGCGAGACCCTGCTCGATGACTTTTTAGATGCGTATCAGCAGGTGCGCGGGAAAACCCGAATGGCCCAGCTCAAGGCGCTAGCTCAGGTGCCAGGGGTATATGTGCCAGCGCTATACGAGGTGGTTTATCAGGCGGTTGACGGGCCGATTGCGGCTATTTTGCCCATAGACAGCGATGTCCCTGCCACCGTACAAAAGCAGACCTATCGCGGCAATGTGCTGTCAGCTTCAACCGTCGTCACCGAAAAGGCGGCCTGGGAAAACATCTTCATGGTGGAAGTAGTGCGCAGCTGCCCGGAGATGTGTCGCTTTTGTCTGGCCAGCTATCTGACGCTTCCTTTCCGGGCGGCAAGCATGGAGGCGTCGCTGATTCCGGCGATTGAAAGCGGCCTGCAAGCAACGCGGCGATTGGGTCTGTTGGGGGCTTCTATCACTCAGCATCCCGAATTTGAGGCGCTGTTAGATTATCTCAACCAGCCGCAGTATGACGATGTGCGGGTGAGTATGTCGTCTGTGCGGACGAATACGGTGAATCAGAAGCTGGCCGAAACCCTGGTAAACCACGGGGCCCGGTCGATTACGATTGCTATCGAAAGCGGCTCACAGCGGGTGCGCGATATCGTCAACAAAAAGCTAGATGCCGACGAAATTTTGGCAGCGGCGCAGCAGGCTAAAGCGGGTGGGCTGAAAGCGCTGAAGCTCTACGGCATGGCCGGTGTGCCGGGAGAAACTCAGGGCGATCTGGCGCAGACAGCCGACCTGATGATTCAGCTTAAAAAGCAAACGCCAGGGCTACGGCTGACGCTGGGCTGTAGTACCTTTGTGCCCAAGAGCCACACGCCTTTTCAGTGGTATGGCGTCAGTCGACAGTCAGAAAAGCGACTGAAGTTTTTGCAAAAGCAGCTGCGGCCCTGCGGCATTGATTTTCGCCCTGAAAGCTACAGCTGGTCAGTTATTCAGGCGCTGATTTCGAGGGGCGATCGCCGTCTGTCAGACCTGCTGGAGCTAACCCGAGGCTATGGCGATACTTTGGGCAGCTATCGCCGCGCCTTCAAAACGCTCAAAGGTCAGCTGCCGCCCTTAGATTTTTATGTATTTGAGCAGTGGCCTACCGACCGAGTATTGCCCTGGGACCATTTAGCAGGCCCCTTGCCCAAGGCGACTTTGGTCAAGCATTTGGCCGATGCGCAGCAGTCGATGGCAGCATAGCTGAGACGGCTAGCAAAGGCCTACCGGTCGCAGCCTGACGTGGTGTAGAGATTAGAGAGGACAGCGGGCGGGTTGCTCTGTGGAAGCGAGTTTTCTAGAAAGTAGCCCTCTGAGGAATACTTTGTGGGAGAGGATTGCTCTGAGGCCGGTTTGGGCTGCTTTTTGGTCGGCTGGCGAGTTTTGGCGGTGCGTAGCTTGCTATTGAGGATGGATGGCAGCGTGATTGGCCAAAGGAGTGTGGCGATCGCAATAAAAGTCCAGGCATCGGCGCTGGTTTTAGAGACTTTGCGATCCTGCACAAAAGAGGCTAGTACGATGGAGAAGGTGACAGCAGCAACAGTCCAATATGCAGTAGCCATTGGCGATTTCAGG
>JBBSNR010000402.1:0-3258 GCA_038260635.1 Phormidesmidales cyanobacterium | reverse complement strand
GCTAAGTGAGCGCAGCTTTTTTTATGGCGGCGTCTTTAATACAGAAGATGTGACGTTGATTGGTCACTCTTTAGGTGGCTATACCGGGCTGGCTTTGGCGGGGGCGACTTTGGATTTGCGATCGCTCCAAGACTTCTGCCAGGATATTCAGCCGCTGGGCGTTTCTCCAGCAGACTGGCTACAGTGCGCGGCAGTGGATCTGCCTGAACAAGTCGCCGACCTCAGCGACGACCGAATCAAGCAGGTGATGGCGATGAATCCGCTGGTGGGCAAGCTGTTTGGTGAAGCGGGCCTGTCGGCAGTTAGCGTCCCCACTATAATTTTGACCGGCACGCAAGACAGCGTTACCCCCACGCTCGATCAGCAGCTGATCCCGTTTGAGCAGCTGGCTGGACCTAAATATCTGCTGGCTGTGATCGGCGGCACCCATCTGAGCGTGGGCGACCCGAGCAATATTAACCAGGCGTTGACCGAGCTGCCGTTTATGTCGGAGCTGCGCGGCGATGAAACGTCAGAACTGCGCCAAATGCTGCGCGGCGTGGCGCTGAGCTTTGTCGAGCAGCGATCGCCCGAGGCAGAAAAGTACAGGCCTTTTTTGAGCGCGGCCTATGTGCAGTCTTTTTCGACGCCGACCCTACCGCTACGGCTGAGCGAAACGCTGCCAGCGACTGTACAAACCTGGCTCAAGTTAACTGACCGGCTGTCAGCCAACACGCCCTCGCCGCCCCTGACCAGTAGACTCGCGGTTCTGGGCTACTTAAATGTGCTTGAGAGCCGTCAGCATTGGCAAAAAGCGATCGCCGTTCACTTGCAGGCTAGTCAGGTAGTGACCGTACTGCGATCGCCCCTGCCAATTATCGCGGGCGGCAGATAATGCAGCTGTGAAGTGGGCGATCGCGCGGATGGCAGTGGTAAGCTCAAAGGCTAACCCTTTCACTAGAAACTTGGAGAAAACTGAATGCCGGATAATCGCAAAAGTCAGGTAGTCACCCAGGGCGTGCAGCGGGCTCCCAACCGAGCGATGCTGAGGGCGGTGGGTTTTCAAGATGGCGATTTCAACAAGCCTGTGGTCGGGTTGGCCAATGGCTACAGCACAATTACGCCCTGCAACATGGGCATCAATACGCTGGCGATTCGCGGTGAAGCGGCTCTGCGCGAAGCCGGTGCCATGCCGCAAATGTTTGGCACCATTACCATCAGTGACGGCATTTCGATGGGCACCGAGGGTATGAAATATTCCCTAGTCTCGCGGGAAGTGATTGCCGACTCGATTGAGACGGCCTGCACTGGCCAAAGCATGGACGGCGTGCTGGCAATTGGCGGCTGCGATAAGAATATGCCGGGTGCGGTGATGGCGATCGCTCGCATGAACATTCCCGCTGTCTTCGTCTACGGCGGCACCATTAAGCCGGGACATTTAGACGGTGAAGACCTCACAGTCGTCAGCGCCTTTGAAGCAGTTGGCCAATACAGTGCAGGCAAAATTGACAAAGAGCGGTTGGATGCCGTCGAGCGTCACGCTTGTCCGGGGGCCGGGTCTTGCGGCGGCATGTTTACAGCTAACACCATGTCTTCGGCAATTGAGGCGATGGGGCTAAGCTTGCCCGGATCTTCCACCATGGCGGCTGAGGATGAGGAAAAGGCAGTCAGTACAGAAAAGTCTGCCTTTGTGCTGGTAGAGGCAATTCGTCAGCAGATTTTGCCCAAAGATATTCTCACGCGCCAGGCATTTGAGAATGCGATGGCGGTGATTATGGCCGTTGGCGGCTCCACCAATTCGGTGCTGCATTTGCTGGCGATCGCTCACACCATCGGCGTAGACCTCACCATTGACGACTTTGAAACCGTCCGCAACAAAGTCCCCGTCTTCTGCGACCTGAAGCCCTCGGGCCGTTACGTCGCCACTAACCTGCACGAAGCGGGCGGCATTCCTCAAGTAATGAAAATGCTCCTGAACGAGGGGTTGCTTCACGGCGACGCCCTGACCATCAGCGGCCAAACTATCGCCGAGATCCTGGCAGACGTACCCGATCAGCCGCCTGCCGATCAAGACGTGATTCGCCCGTTTAGCAATCCGATGTATCCGCAGGGTCACCTTGGCATCCTCAAAGGCAACCTCGCGCCCGAAGGTGGCGTTTCTAAGCTCACGGGCATTAAGAACCGCAGCATCACCGGTCCCGCTCGCGTATTTGAATCAGAAGAAGACTGTCTGGATGCGATTTTGGCGAACAAGATCCAGGCAGGCGACGTGATTGTCGTACGCTACGAAGGGCCAAAAGGTGGCCCAGGAATGCGTGAAATGCTGGCACCCACTTCAGCGATTATCGGCGCTGGGCTGGGTGATTCGGTTGGGCTGATTACCGACGGGCGGTTTTCGGGAGGGACTTACGGCATGGTTGTGGGTCATGTTGCGCCGGAGGCGGCGGTGGGAGGTGCGATCGCCCTTGTAAAAGAAGGCGACACCATCACCATCGACGCCGACAAGCTGCTGCTGCAAGTCAATGTCTCAGACGAAGAACTTGCCCAGCGCAAAACCCAGTGGAGCCCGCCAAAGCCTCGCTATCAACGCGGGGTGCTAGCAAAGTATGCCAAGCTTGTCTCTTCGAGCAGTAAAGGCGCAGTGACTGACAAAGATCTGTTCTAAGAGATGAGCGTCTCAGGAATAGAGACTAGCGCGCAGAACACTGACGTTGCTACCTTAAAAGTGCCGATAGTTACTGCATAGGATCCACTCTGCGATATCTGCGTCAGCATCGTCACTTCGTAGTCCGCTGCTGACGATGAGTTGTTCACCATCGCGCAACTAACGCAGTGGCTAGCAGGGTGATGCCTGCCGCAACAAATAAACCAGTTAAGCTGATTTCTAGGAGTACTCCAGAGATTGCCTGAGAAAAGGGATCGAGTGCAACTGATGAAAACATCACAAAACTCATCATGCGTCCTTGCATCGCAGTAGCGGTTTGCTGTTGCAGCCAGGTTATTCCGAGTACTCCAACAATTCCACCGCCTAATCCCATTAGCCCAATCACCACCGCCGCCACCCAAGCATACTGGACAAACCCCAACGTAATTAGCCCGACCCCCAAGCCGCTGGACAGTAGAACTAGCAATGTTTTGAGGTTTTTAACTGCGCTTAGTCGGCTAGCAACGAATACGCCTGACAGTGCACCAACGCCGTAGGCCGATTGCAAGTAGCCATATATCGTGGCGCTACCATCAAAGCGTACTGTGACTAATTCAGCTACACCGATGACAATC
>JBBSNR010000401.1:0-3262 GCA_038260635.1 Phormidesmidales cyanobacterium | reverse complement strand
TTAAGTAGAGGCGATCGCTTTCTGCCCTCACTACGATACGAATCCTGATATTGGCTGACTTCAATCGCTTATTAGCTTCTGCCAGAAGCGTTTCCGGCTTTTTCTTTACCATAACCACGCTAACCTAATTCACTAAAATCTCTGGCCTAGCCACTGGCCTAACTACTGGCCTAAATTTTAGCGCAGAATAGCGTTTAATAATGAGTCATAGCGTAGTGAAAATAGCCTAAAAATCCTTGTGTATAAGGGATTAAAAGTTTTAACTCCTTGCAAAGCAATATCCGTTTCAGTGGATTGTGATTCCACCATTCGCGGGTTCAAGTCCCGTCGTTCGCCCTTTTGATTCTTATTGCGCCCTGTGATTGAGCGATGACCGCCCCTATTGTGCGGCCTGCGCCCACCAGGCTAGTGCGTAGGGCTGAGCTTCGCCGCTAGCCTGCTGCTGCACGACTCTTAGCTTATAGCGACCGTCTGCGGGAATGGGAATAAAGATGTGCTCCAGGCTGTCTTCTGGGCTGACCGATGACCATACGCTCTGGCTGATGTCATCGGTGTCGGCGGGCATCAGGTACAGGTTCAGGTCGCTCAGCGGCTGACCGGTAAAGCTTTCGCCGACGTCGTAGTATTCGTCGGCTGAATTGAGTTCAACGACACGTTCCCAAGAGAGGGTGGCGCTTACATAGCTGCCGCCCTTAAGCGGCTGGTCAAAGACATAGTCCTCGGCGCTGCTGGCATTGGCCAGGCTGCTGTAGCTCCAGCCAATGGTGGGAATGTTGCCTGGAGTCCACTGTCCGCCTGCGAGCTGCTCGTAAGCTCTAAAGGCGTTGAGGTGTCCGGTGCCCAGTTCGGCATTGAGTGGAATGCTCTGATCGCGATAGGCATCGGATTCTATCCAGCTGTGGCCGCTTTCGTCTAGCAATGTGCGGCTCATGCCCAGCAGTGAGCCATCGCCAGGGTCTTCTATTTTGTCGGCGGCGTTGAGAATGACTGATTTCATCACCTGGGGTTCTCTGGAGTCTAGACTCCAGTGGCTGACACCGGCGCGCAGCTGGCGATCGCCAAATTCTTGCAAAAGCGCTATGGTGGCTACCACATGTGGGGCAGCAAAGCTGGTGCCGCTGCTGATCGTGCGGGCACCGTTGGGCTGAAACATTTCAATCTCGCTGCCCGGTGCGACTAAGTTAATGGAGCGGCGGCTGCCCTCATTGGCTTCAGGGCGGGAGCCATTGGGTGAATTGGCTGTCGGCTCGCTGCCCAAGTTGGCGTAGTCTACCCGCATAAACTTGCCATCGACTCGGGTGGAGTAGGCCACATTGATGCCGTTAAAATTGTCGGTCGGAATGGGGATGCCCCCCCGACCCTGGTTGCCAGCAATTACATAGAGCAGCTTGTGCACGCGGGCCGACCAGTCGATGCACTGGGTGAGCAGCGCGTTGCCATCTAACGTGGCGTTGGGCCGCGCGTCGCGGCTGAGCGGTTCACCAAAGCTAAAGTTAGTAGCTCGCACATCGCCGCTGTTTTGCAGGGCGACATGCTGAGAGGCTAGGCATTCTTCCTGCTGACCGGTAAATTCGGTCAGAGTGCCGATGGCTGCTGAGTACAGAAAGGCATCGGGGGCGACGCCTCTGAGCATTTTGTCACGGCTGATCATTACGCTGGCAACGTTGGCCGCGTGGGGGTCAACTGACTCGTTGGCGATCGCAGGCCCATCGAGTTCAAAAATTCGGCCTACCTGCACGGGCGGATCTTCCGTTGCAATTTTGTCAATGCCAAACTGACTGGGGCGACCAATCTCTACCTGCCCAATGGCAATTTTTCGCCCCGTTAGATCGTAAGGCGCTTCTTGCAGGCGGCGAGCATCAATCCCATCGGTGCCAATAGAGCTAGTCAGCGCCACTGCTGGCAACCCTACTGCGGCTAGTGCCCCTAAGCCCAGACCTAAGCTGCTGATCGGTCGGTTAACAAGACGCCGCCGCCACTGCCGAAAAAGTCTGCCCATAGAGTGCGCCATGTAATGACATGAATTGATGAGACAACAGAGCAACTTTAACTCAATTGCTGGGGCGACGGTAAGAGTGAGTGCTGCAACAGTTCAGGCAAATGCACTGCCCCTGAACTTTGTGCTATGAGCCGGATAAATATTTTGTTACAATAGGCACACTATATAGATCTTTCTCTATAGCAAACATCCCCTAGCGAGAGGCCGCTCCCTATGGCAACTACTCAATCTAATAGCTCCGCCCACAAATCTGTCGTCATTTCACCGTCAATTTTGTCCGCCGATTTTAGCCGACTAGGTGAGGAAATTCGCGCAGTTGATAAGGCTGGGGCTGACTGGATTCACATCGATGTGATGGATGGCCGCTTTGTCCCTAATATTACGATTGGCCCGATGATTGTCGAGGCCGTTCGCCCCCATACCGACAAGCCGCTAGATGTTCACCTGATGATTGTGGAGCCAGAGAAGTACGTAGAGGACTTTGCCAAAGCGGGCGCTGACATCATTTCTGTGCATTGCGAGCACAATGCGTCGCCTCACTTGCACCGGACGCTGGGCCAAATTAAAGAATGCGGCAAGCAGGCCGGAGTCGTGCTCAATCCGGGCACCAACCTAGATCTCATTGAGTACTCTTTAGACCTGTGCGACCTGGTGCTGATTATGAGCGTCAACCCCGGTTTTGGCGGGCAGAGTTTTATTCCAGGTGTGGTACCCAAAATTCGCAAGCTCAGAGCGATGTGTGACGAGCGCGGTCTAGATCCGTGGATTGAAGTGGACGGCGGACTCAAATCTCACAATGCTTGGCAGGTAATAGACGCGGGTGCCAATGCAATTGTGGCGGGTTCTGCGGTCTTTAAAGCGGATGACTATGCCGAGGCGATTCGCGATATTCGCAATAGCAAGCGGCCTGTGCCTGAGCTAGCGGCTGTGTAAAAGTCGCCCTGCCAAACCACCATTCCCTGTTAGGCGGGCCACGACAAAGGGCTGCCAACTTTTAGAGAGATCTCAGGTAGATTTTCTCTAGAAGCGGCGGCCCTTTACTGTTGCGTCTCTGCCCTTGCGAATTCGGGCATTCTGATAACTGTAAGTCTGCCCTTGACCTTACAGCCGTTTCCGCAGCGCCTGCCGCTATCAATCTATGCCGTCTGTTGAGAAGAGAATTGCCCAGATATTTGCGGCGCGCCAGATTACGCGCACCGATCAGGCTTTTTTGATGTCGGTGTTTGCCAGCGGCAACATCAGTGCTACCGATGAAGCGCTGAT
>JBBSNR010000400.1:0-3270 GCA_038260635.1 Phormidesmidales cyanobacterium | reverse complement strand
AAGTCGCCAACTGGTACCTGGATATGTCTTTGCTGAGCAACTACTGGGGCAATGGCCGCACCTACCATCACACCGCCCCCGTCAATATGACCTACGCCATTCGCGAAGCCCTGCGCCTGCTAGCCGAAGAAGGCTTAGAAGTCCGGTGGAACCGTCACCAGCAGGCCGCCGAATATCTGTGGGACGGCCTGGAAGAAATGGGCCTCACCTGCCATGTTCCCAGGGAATACCGTCTGCCCACCCTCACTACCGTTCGCGTTCCTGAGGGCGTAGACGCTAAAGCGGTGACCGCCAAGCTAATCGACGATCACAATATGGAGCTGGGCGGTGGACTCGGGGATCTAGCCGGTCAGGTATGGCGGGTGGGCCTGATGGGTTACAACGCCAACCAGGAAAATGTAGACACCTGCTTAGCGGCGTTAAGACAAGTGCTGGCTGAGGTTAAGTAAGGCCTCTGGCGATCCTTGCTCGGCGTCAGGCCCTGTGATGACACTGCCTGTGATGATGCTGTGGCCCTGCCATTGAGGATCGGGCGCGGGGTAGTCGCTGCGGTAGTGACCGCCTCTGCTCTCAGTGCGGAAGTGAGCGCTTTTGAGAATGAGGGCAGCGATCACCAGCAAGTTTCTCACCTCGCCCCACAGCCGCACATGGTCAGCGGTGACCGCCTCAGGCAGCTGAACGGTTTTTCCTGGCTGTAGCCCGAGTGCCTGACTAATAGAGAGCTGATCAAACTGCACCTGCCACTGAGCGACTTGCTCCAGGGCATCTGCCATGAGCGACTGTTCCCGGCAGATGCCGGCGCTTTGCCAAATTAGCTGGGGGAGGTGCGATCGCCAGTGCACCAGAGTCTTTAGCCACTCACCTGTCAGCGATACCGACTGTGGTTCGCCGGTTGGCATCGGCGCGATTTCATTGGCGAGCTGAATATCTTTGAGCTGCGCGCCATAGACCAGACACTCTAATAGCGAATTGCTCGCCAGGCGGTTAGCGCCGTGAACGCCCGTACTGGCATTTTCACCCACCGCATACAGGTGCTTGAGCGTTGTTTCACTGCCTAAAGCGCAGACAATGCCGCCCATCCAATAGTGGGCCGCTGGCGAAACCGGAATCGGCTGACTAAAGGCATCAATTCCCCAGTGCTTGCACACATTGATGATGTTGGGAAAACGATAGCGGATGCGATCCGGATCGATGGGGCTCAGGTCTAGCCAGACTTGACTCTCGGGAGTGCCTTCCTTTTGTAGATGTGAAAAGATAGCCCGGCTCACCACATCGCGAGGAGCCAGTTCTCCATCGGGGTGGTAGTCAAAGGTGAAGCGATCGCCCCTGCTATCCAATAAATGTGCGCCCTCTCCTCGCACGGCCTCACTGATCAGAAACCGGGGGGCTCCAGTCTGCGTTAGCGCGGTTGGGTGAAACTGAAAAAATTCTAAATCGCGCAGCTGCGCCCCGGCTCGCCAGGCCATGGCCACCCCATCCCCGGTGCTGGCCGCCGGATTAGTCGTCTGCGAAAACACCTGACCGCCGCCGCCCGTTGCTAAGACCACCGCTCGGGCAGGCACCCACTGAATGCGGGCTCCCTGTGGCAGCGCCTGAGAAACGCATACGCCCCGACAGCTATCCCCTTCTACCCACAGATCGAGCGCGAAGGTTTGATTGAAGACCTGAATATTTTCCCGCTTGAGCACCTGCTGAGCCAGCGTGGAGACGATCGCATGGCCAGTCGTATCGGCAGCATGGAGCACCCTCTTGCGGGAGTGCGCGGCTTCTAAAGTCATCGCCAGCTGCTGGCCCGTACGGTCAAACGCCACTCCTAGATCAACTAGCGCCGCTATACAGGAGCCAGCCTCTTCTACTAAAAGCTTCACTGCCGCTGGTTCACAGAGTCCGGCCCCGGCTCGCAGGGTATCGGCAATGTGAAGTGTCGCAGAGTCGTCGGGGGCGATCGCCGCCGCGATCCCGCCCTGCGCCCAGTCGCTGGCAGAGACGGTCAGATTATCTTTAGTGACCAGTGCCACCCTCAGGTGAGACGGCAGGCACAGAGCCGAATATAGCCCTGCCGCCCCGCCGCCAATCACAATCACATCAAAACTCTCAGCGCTGACAGAGGGCTCTTGCCCCTGATCGCGCTGAGAAGATAAATTAGCCAACAGACCCGCTCCCGCAGATAACGGGCGCTACTTGTAAACGCCGTTATTAAACCGGTCAGCACCTTCTACCAGAGCCGGGTCAGGATCGGAGATGGTAAAAACATCGAGATTTTGCTGAATTCGGTCTTTCTCAATTTGTCTCAGGCCAGGAATGTCTAGAATTTCTTCAACAGTATCGTAGGGAGCGTTAGAAACGACTTTCCCCGCAATAGTGGGATAGAGACCACGGTATTTTCTAAAGGCAGCGATGTTGGTGTTGTTAACATCGATCTTACTGCCGTACTCTGTGGCCATCTTGTCATCTATCTGATTTCGCAGATCCCGGCCACCGGCATTGGCCAATAGAGACGTACCCGCTGAGCTGAAGGTAGCCTGTAGCTGCGCGCCCAGATCTGCTGCTGCTGTCGGCTGCGCGTGACCTAATAGCAGTGATCCCATCAAGACCCCGACCGCTACCAGTGCGCCTAATACTCTCATAGCTTGTTTCATCGGCTAAACCTTCTTCTTAACATCTACTCTCAGCATATGCTTTAGAGGATATCATTTTTGTGGATAGAGAAGGGCACCCAGGCCTTGTTGAATACTTTGCTTTGAGAGAGTTTTCCTGAAGACCTCTCTAGCGTCGTGCAGCAGAGTTTTGCTGCTGCTGGCTATGGGCGCTCAAAAATCTATCCAGGTCTGAAAAAGCGCAGCCGTGAGTGATCAATGGGTGCTCGTATCCTTTTAAATCTACGGCATAGCGCTTGAAGGTTTGCTGACCTGCGCCGAGCTGTTCAAGGGCGTGGTAAGTGGTTTCTCCCACTGAAATATCGAGCCCTAGCTGCTTGGTTGAGCTTTCAAATCGGAAAGCAGCGTTGACGGTGTCTCCGAGCGGTGTGTAATCGGGGCGATCGCTACTGCCCGCATTGCCAACCATCGCGTAGCCCGTGTTTAACCCCGCCCCAATTCGCAGCGGAAAGGGCAGCGGGAACTCCTTGTGCAGCTGACTGGTCATCCGGTTGAGATCGCTCATTGCCGTCGCAATTTGCAGCATTGACTGGGCGGTCACCTCTTGCGTGCCGTGAATCCACACCGCCATCACCGCATCGCCAATGTACTTATCTACCCAGCTGTCATACTT
>JBBSNR010000399.1:0-3279 GCA_038260635.1 Phormidesmidales cyanobacterium | reverse complement strand
TGGCCAAACAAACAGACAGAGCGCACCCAGTCCTCTGCGGGCAGGTTGTCATCATCTAAAAAGCCAACCAGCTCTCCTCGCGCCCCTTGAATGGCTCGCCGTCTGGCAAAGGCCAACCCCTGTTCGGCTTCAAACTCGTAGCGTAGGGGAATGCTCTGCGGCCAGCTCTGCTGATACTCAGAAACAACCTGAGCGGTGTGATCCCGGCTGTTGTTATCTACGACTAAAACCTCCCAGGTAAATGGATCGGAAGGAAGCTGCGATCGCAGCAGATCTAGAACCTCGGGCAGCTGTGTTTCCCCGTTGTAGGTGCAAATAACGACTGTCAAATCTATCACTGTAAAAGCTCGTATCCTCGTGAAGAATGCTGGGCGCGGGCAACCTGAATCTTGCTAATTGACCTTTCTTTCTATAGGAAATTATCAATCGTTTTGATTGCAAAGATAGACGGCTTACTAAAGTGCAACAGCCTTTCAATGTCTCTATACCCATGATCAGGCTGGTCAGCAGTCTGAGCTATTGAGCAATCCACTATCATTTGTGAGCGTCCTACTGATAGAACGACTCTTTGAGCTGACGTTGACCCGCCTGACGGGGATCATTGCGCAGGCGACCCTGGTCGCGGGCAAAGCCAAAATAGGCAGCCAAAACAGCTGTCGCTAGGTGCAGCCAAACAGCGCTACCAAAAATCGGCATCAGGCCGAAGGTGGTATCTGCAACCGGAATCAGGCCCAGCACAGTCAATACTCCAAACCAAACGGCCAACGAGTCTGAAAAAATACGAGCCGCAGGTTCGGTGCTCAAGAAACCAGCGAGCCCGACAATTCCCACCATTAGATTGAAAACATTATTGACCGTACTTACGGGCAGCAACCCAAACAAGTAGCCAAACCCTGCGGTAGTGCCAGTCCCCACCTGAGTCATGATTTCAGGAGCCGGGGCGGACTCCACCAAACCAGGCAAAAATCCCAGTAAACCAATAGAGGTGTACACCAAGCCAACTACGAGCGAAAAATAACGAACTGCCATCAACGGCTACCTCGAATATGCAACATTCTCAGTAAAGTCGTTTTGTTGCCTTTAGCCCTTGGCCAAACGAGAGAGCTTGTCTCTACCAAAAGATATGAAGATGTGTATCAGCCCCGAATCATCTGCTGCGATCGCGCTATCACCTCGCTTGAACGGTTGGTGACAGTGCGATCGCCCCAATTCCTCCCTCAGTTCGCCACCAATCTACTGTCTGCTGGCGTTTGCGAGCATTGGTTTAGCAGCCGGCTGACGCCACCGGTAACAGCCAGAAAGGAAGCGGTCACGATGTTTTCGTGAATGCCAACGCCATAGCCCGCATCTTGCGGAGCGACTATTTCGACCAGGGCGATCGCCCGCCCCGCACTGCCGCCGCCGAGCGATCGCTCCTCATAGTGACGAATCTGAACTGTACCTAGCTTTTCTGTCACAGTAAATTGAGTGGCCCTGCCTGGATCGGCAGTCAGCCCCCCAGCGTTTAGCGCGTTAACAAAAGCATCAATCGGGCCATTGCCCTCACCCGATATGACAATCTCACAACCGTCATATATGAGATTTGCAGAGACCGCCGTGCGCTTGTCCACAAGCTGAGTCACCCGATGAGACAGATAGCGCAGAGGAGCAGCCTCAGCCCGATCCTGCAAGCAGTACTTGGCTTTAAAGATCTGCCAAATCGCCTCAGCAGAAATCTCTTTTCCACTCGCGTCAACCGCCTGCTGCACCACCTGACTAAACTCTATTTGCAACCGTCTGGGCAAGATGACACCATAGTCTCGCTCTAGCAAAAAAGCGACTCCCCCTTTGCCAGACTGGCTGTTTACCCGCACAACCGATTCATAAGAGCGGCCCACATCGGCTGGATCCATAGGCAAATAGGGCACAGCCCAGGGATCATCTGGCGATTGCCGGGCGGCAAACCCCTTTTTAATAGCGTCTTGGTGAGAGCCCGAAAAAGCGGTAAAGACCAGTTCACCAGCATAGGGATGGCGAGGATGAACCGGCAGCTGAGTGCAGTCTTCAGCCACCCGCACAATGTCATCTATCTGAGAAAAATCCAGCCCAGGAGAGATTCCCTGAGTGTACAAATTCATTGCGAGCGTCACCAAATCTACATTGCCGGTGCGCTCGCCATTGCCAAACAAACAGCCTTCCACGCGCTCAGCCCCGGCCATTTGCCCTAGCTCTGCGGCGGCTACGCTACAGCCCCGGTCGTTATGCGGATGCACGCACAGCACCACCGCCGAGCGGTAATCCAGATGGCGATTCATCCACTCCACCTGATCAGCAAACAGATTGGGCGTAGAGACTTCTACACTCGCTGGCAAGTTGATAATAGCCTTAGCCGCTGGGGTAGGCTGCCACACCGACAACACTGCGTTGCAAATCTCTCTGGCAAAAGTCAGCTCTGTTGAAGTAAACACTTCAGGCGAATACTGAAATCTCCAGGCGGTCTCCGGCTGGGCAGCAGCGAGTTCTCTCATGAGGGCAGCCGCCTGAGTCGCTAAGCGAACGGTGCCTGGCTTATCCAAACCAAAAACAATCTGACGAAAAGCGGGTGCTGTGGCATTGTACATATGCACAATGGCCTGTTTAACGCCGCGCAACGCCTCAAAACTGCGGCGAATAAGAGAGTCTCTAGCTGGCGTCAAAACTTGAATGGTGACATCGTCAGGAATCAGATTTTGCTCTATCAGATATCGAACAAAGTCAAATTCTGTTTGTGAGGCAGCGGGAAACCCCACCTCAATTTCCTTGAAGCCAATATCTACTAGCGTCCGAAACAGGCGTAGCTTACGAGCAATATCCATCGGCTCAATTAGCGCCTGATTGCCGTCGCGCAGGTCGGTGCTGAGCCAGGTCGGTGGCTGAGTAATCGCTTTATCTGGCCAGGTGCGATCGCTCAAGTCAATAGGTGAAAAAGCAGTGTATTTGTCAGCAGGCTGGGTCAACATAGCGGCAGATCCTAAAAGAGATGTTGTATCGAAGGGGATAGCTGAGGTGGGGTGGCTAGCAGAAGGCACGAAACTGCTACAGACGATATCGACTGCCTGGAATAGCCCGCGAGGTCGGTATAGCCACCATCCAGCAAACGCTACACGAGTCAGAAGACTGGTGAAGGCAGGGGCATAGAGGAAATATTGGGGTGTAAAAAGTTAAGTATTATGCGCGCCCGCGCAGCAGCAGCAGCCCGTTAAGGCCAAGGCTAAAGATGAAGAGAACTGCGGGCTGAGCGTTCATGAGTCCTGACTAAGG
>JBBSNR010000398.1:0-3281 GCA_038260635.1 Phormidesmidales cyanobacterium | reverse complement strand
TGGGTCAAAGTGTTTTGTGCGCCGTTCAAAAACGAGCAGCGATATTACATCTTGTATCGACCAGACTTAGAGGCTTTGAAACAGCTCTCACGAGAGACCTTTAAGCAAGTTCATAGTGAGCATTGGCAGATTGAATGTTTTCATAGAGTGATTAAACAGGTGTGTAATATCGAGCGCTTTTATGTGCGAGATGAACAGGCTATTCGTAATCACGTTTTTTGTGCACTACGTGCTTTTTGCAAGCTACAGACGATGTGCATCAAAGGGATCATCAACAACTGCTATGAGATATCGCGTCAGCTATTTGTGCCGGTCATTCGCCAGTTTATTCTAGAAAACGTGGAGGAAACTGCTTTCGCCTAGCATTGTCACACTGTATTTGTCAATGCGTAACTCCTAGGAGACTTAGCCTGCCTGATTCCCACATTGCGATCCGCTTTTCTAATGTACTAAACCTCGTCTAAGTTGAGAACCGGAGTTTCTCGATTTCAGGATCGAGCTGAGTGGTAACCCACAAACGCTGAGAAAGCGCTAAAGAATCTTGATTGAGCCGAGCCTGAAAGCGTTCTACTTGAGTGATCAAATCATCCGGGTGGTCATAGCAGGTGTGATAGGTGAGGTCTTCACGCAGCCACTGCCAAAGATGCTCAACGGGCATAAAATCAGGACTATAGGCGGGTAGAGGCTGAAGCTCAATATTGAGGGTCTGGGCAGCATCACGGACTGAGAAAGCCCGATGATAAGATGCGCCATCCCAAACCAGCTTGATCGGGAGCAGGGGAAATTCCGCGCGTAAGCGTTCAAGCACATCCACCGAGTTCTCTTGATTGGCCGCATCGTAAGGCCAGATTCTGACTTGGGCCTCATCGTAGAGGTAGAGACCGTAGAAAGAAACCTTTTTTAAGCCCGGCGAACTGGACGAGACCCAAAACCGTTCGCCTTTGACTGACCAGCCATAGCCCTCATCGGTATCGAGATGAATATGAGCCTCATCGATATAGACCAGCAGACACCGTTGGTGAAGCGCATCGTCCAGCAACCCTTCAAGCTGTTCTAAAAACACAGCCCGCTTGGCGGGGTTCGCTTTGTTGAGAAGCTTGCGGGCCTTCTTCCAGGAAAAGCCCAAGTCTTTGAGCACCTTGCGCAAGGTGTCTCGACAGCAGTCAATCCCAAACGTCGTCTTCACCCAAGCAACTAACCGCTTCAGTGTCCAGCGTGGCAGCATAACCGCCTCGGGCAAACGCTGCTGAGGCGGAATAACAGCGGTTTTCAAGCTGTCTCGAATGACCGTATCTAACGCCTGTTGGACGTTTTCGGGCAAAGGGGGACGTGGCCACCAGTGCGACGATACAGCATGGCTTCTGGGCCTGCTTCGTTATAGCGATGGACCCATTCCATCACCGTTTGCGGATTGCGCTGAGTGTCACGACCGACTTGGCTCGCATTCTTCCCGTCACAAATTTCATAGAGTGCCATCAGTCGCTCCCGACTACGCGGATGCTCGGCTTCCAACGCTAGTTGCCTCAATCGCTCGGCGCTTTGTCCCCATTGCTCCACATCCACTGTTAGCATTTTATTTCTCAGCTATTCAAGTTTATTGATAGGGCTAATGACGTATTTTAAAACTACTGGTTCCAAGCTGGACGGGGTTTAGCAGACCACGCTTTCCCAAACGTAACGCCGGGGGTAGTCAGTGGCAACGCCTGAGAGATCGCTTCAGCATGGGCGCGGTACCAACAAATAGCTGTATTCACCGTCTGGGCCGTTGGATTTGGCATGGTTTTATGGCCCCTGTCCTAACTTCAGGCATCGACTATCTTCCGCATCTCGGCAACGGAGTCGAAGCCGATGTATGGCCTGTCAGATACTTTGCTGTAGGACTCTGAGATTTCGTAGAGATTTTGTCATTAGGTGTTGAGGCGCAATCTCACGATTTCAGCTCACGGCACCTGGACATAGAGATCGCCTAGTTTCTCCCACAGCTTCGTGAGCGTCTTGGCGTGCAGACGGCCACCGTCTTTAAGAGTCGCGTAATAGATGCCTTCGTTCTCGCAAATAGTGATGCCATAGCGCTGCCAAAATTGGTTTGCGCCATTGAGCGTAGAGATTCGAGGTTGGAATGCCATAGTCGTTTTCCGATTTCGTCGTCGTCATTCATTAGCTTCTTTTCTTTCTTGCCGAGAGATCGCCCTATAGCGGCTTCAGTTTTGCCGGATGAATGAGATCGCAGCTAAAGCCACGTAGAAAACTGAGAGTAGCGCCAGCAGGTAGGGCAGCAGCCAAGCGACGAAGGACAGCAGCCACACAGCAATTGCGACCGTCAACGGAATGACAACAGCAGCGGCCAGAAAATGAGCGGGCGGCGGGCGCTGAGTGGTCGTAGCGACGAAGTGAACCAGGCAGGCAATGGGATAACGAGCGAGCGGTGGTAGTCGGTTGATCAGTTGGCGAATCATGCGGCTGCTCCCTTTTCTGCCTGGGCGATCGCCCGCTTCGGCGACCATGAGCAGTTTGTACAGTTCAAAAAGCGCTTCCCGGCTCATAATGCTTACCTATCCAGTTGTTTGAGTCGCAGCTGATGCACCCGATTGAGCACTTCATCGGCATAGTCTTTGATGCTGGGGTAGCTGCCACCACCGTAAGTCTGTGGCGTCGCATCGTCGGCCTTCTCCGCTTGCCCGCTATACCAGGCAGCAGCCGTGCGCCGGATCGCCTCATCCTCAGACTGACCCGCGGCTATCTGCTCATCGTGAATTTTGGAGAGCCGATGATTGATGATTTGGGTCTGCGCTTCTGGGTCGGCTAGAAACTGCTCGGGCGTCAGGTCGCGGCCCAGTGCCTCAAAATCCCAGCCGTTGCCAGTGCCGCCTAAGTTCTCAGGCATCACCTGTCCCAAACCCAGCGCCCCACTATCGGGATTGACGACGGCGTGAGCGCCCGCACTCTCCTGAGTGATAATGGCGTTCCTCAAGCTGTCGATGCGGGTCAGGTTAGCGTTGGGCGCACGACCGGTCAGCGCCCAGAGCAGGTAGGCTTTTTGCGGATGCTGATGCTTGCCGGTGGCGCGGTCGCGCTGCCGCCAGTCAAGATGAGGCGCACCAATGCCAGATGCCCCGGTCGCGGCGATCTCACTTCCCGCATCATGGACGCCCGTTCTGCACGAACCCGGACTCAGATGCAGCGCTTGAAACCGCAAGTTAGGGAAACTGTCGGGCTCAATCTCGGCGACCCAGCCACCGCCGTCCGGGTCTTGCCAGCAGCGCACCTTCACCTTCGTACCG
>JBBSNR010000397.1:0-3286 GCA_038260635.1 Phormidesmidales cyanobacterium | reverse complement strand
CACTGGAGCCCTTCTTCGCAGACGGCGCTGGCCGAAGCCGAGCTGGAGTATCCCGACGATCACGTTTCGCCTAGCATCTATGTTGCTTTCCCTATGGTGGAGGCATCTGCTACTGCGAAGGCAACGCTCGATCCCTATTTAGACAGTCTGGGCGTGGCGATTTGGACGACTACACCCTGGACGATCCCGGCGAACGTCGCGGTCTCGGTGAATCCCGAACTGACTTACGCGGTGGTAGAGAGTGCCTCTGGAGAGCCTTTTCAATATTTGATTGTGGCTAAGGATCTGGCAGAAAAGCTGTCTGAAGTGTTTGGCAGCGGGCTGACGGTGGTGGCCGAGATTAAGGGAGAGGCGATCGCTGGCTCCACTTATCGCCATCCGCTAGCCCAAAAAGATAGCGCCTTTGATCGAGTCAGTCCGATTGTGATCGGCGGCGACTATGTGACCACCGAATCGGGTACGGGTTTAGTCCACACTGCGCCCGGTCATGGTCAGGAAGACTTTTTGGTGGGTCAGCGTGAGAATTTGCCGATTTTGTGTCCGGTTGATGAGCGGGGCAACTTCACCGCTGAAGCGGGCGGCTTTGAAGGGCTAAACGTGCTTAAAACAGCGAACGACGCCATCATTGAAGCGCTGAGCGAAGAAAAAGTGTTGCTCAAGCACGAGCCCTATGCCCACAAATATCCCTATGACTGGCGGACGAAAAAGCCGGTAATCTACCGGGCGACCGAGCAGTGGTTTGCTTCGGTGAAGGGCTTTGTCGGCGAAGCGCTGGCAGCAATTTCGACGGTGAAGTGGATTCCAGCGCAGGGTGAAAACCGGATTACCTCAATGGTTTCCGAGCGCTCTGACTGGTGTATTTCCCGGCAGCGGAGCTGGGGTGTGCCGATTCCGGTTTTTTACGATGAGGAAACCGATGAGCCGCTGATGACTCAGGAGACAATTGCCTATGTGCAGGCAATTGTGGCAGAGAAAGGGTCTGACGCCTGGTGGGAGCTAAGCGTAGCGGAGCTATTGCCTGAGCCGTATCGCCAGGATGGGAAAACCTACCGCAAAGGCACCGACACGATGGATGTCTGGTTTGACTCGGGTTCCTCGTGGGCATCGGTCGTGCAGCAGCGCGATCAGCTGACGTATCCGGCTGAGATTTATTTAGAAGGCTCTGATCAGCATCGCGGCTGGTTTCAATCTAGCCTGCTGACCAGCGTCGCCTGCAATGGCCATGCGCCGTACCGGCAGGTGCTTACTCATGGCTATGTGCTCGATGAAAACGGGCGCAAAATGAGTAAGTCGCTGGGCAATGGCGTTGACCCGAAAGTGATTATCGAAGGGGGCAATAACAAAAAGCAGGAGCCGCCCTATGGCGCGGATGTGCTGCGACTATGGGTATCTTCGGTAGATTACTCAGGTGACATGCGGCTGGGAATGCGCAATGTCAAGCAAATGTCGGATGTGTATCGCAAGATTCGCAACACGGCGCGGTTTTTGCTGGGCAACCTGTACGATTTTGACCCGAAAGATGCGGTGCCGTATGCGGAGCTGCCGGAGCTGGATCAGTATATGCTGCACCGGATGACGGAAGTGTTTGCCGATGTCGAGGCCGCGTTCAAGTCTTATCAGTTCTTTCAGTTTTTCCAGACGGTGCAGAATTTCTGCGTGGTGGATCTCTCGAACTTTTACCTGGATATTGCCAAAGATCGGCTGTATATCAGTGCGGCAGATTCCGCGCGGCGACGGAGCTGTCAGACGGTGCTGGCAGTGGCGATTGAGAATTTGGCCAAGGCGATCGCCCCTGTTCTCTGCCACATGGCCGAAGACATCTGGCAGTCAATGCCCTACGAAACCTCGGCTGAATCCGTCTTTGAGTCGGGCTGGGTGACGATTGAAGAGAGATGGCGGCGACCCGAATTAACCCAGACCTGGCAGCGGCTTCGCACCGTCCGCGATGAGGCGAATACCGTATTGGAGCAGGCGCGTACCGATAAGGCGATTGGCTCTTCTTTGCAGGCTAAGCTGCGGCTGTTCACGACAGATGCGGATTTGCGATCGCAGCTAACCGCCATGAACCCGGCAGACAGTGTGAGCGCCGATTCCAATCGGGTGGATGAGCTGCGCTACTTATTCCTGGTCTCGCAGGTTGAGCTAGCGGAGAGCGCAGATGAGCTGAAGGGCGCTAAGTACAGCGGCGAAGCGGAAGGGCTGACCATCGCCGTAGTTGAAGCAGAAGGCGAGAAGTGCGATCGCTGCTGGAACTACTCAACGCATGTCGGCGAATCGGCTGAAGACCCGACGATTTGCGATCGCTGTGTCGCTGCTCTCAACGGCAATTTCTAGAGCAACAGTAGCGCAAATAAATCTTCAAGTTTCAAGGTAAACTCGCTCATAAAGGGCGGCATGAGCAGTGCTGCCGCTGGCGACGTGGCTCATTTCCGGACAATTTAGAATAACACTCGCAGCCAAAATTAGACCATCGTCGTCGATGGCTTAGCCTGTTGATTTCGTCGGTCTCTAAGCTCTCTGGAACCACGCAAAACCAAGCAGTTCTAGCCAGTAGAGGTAAAGTATCCGAGTGAGCTAGGTTACTCAGATGTCGGTGCTGCTAGCCACGGAAACCGCTTAGCGTTAGCGCAGGATGGCGGGAGGATCACTAGGCGACTATTCAAGTGGGAACAGCAAGCATATGGACTTTACCACTGGTAGCCTTGTCAACGAATTAACGATCAAGCTATCTAAAAGTAGAGATAAAGAGGATTTGAAATTTACGCTTAGCCACTACGGTCAAGCGTAAACCCTGAAAAATGAAAGCCATCATGAAAGACAGAGCAAAGCGCCTTAGGTAGCCAGCCAGCCATGAAAACTAGACTCGTAGCAATTTCGCGGTATCTATTACCACTTCAATCACGGCCCCAGCCTTCCTACTGTTCCCGTCTGAGGCTAAAGCTTTAGATATGCCGCCTTCTTGTCGAATGGATTCTTGCCACCAGACAACAATTGATTCAAAAGAATACGTGGACTCAAACAGCTCAGGAACTCTGTATCTACTCAAGCAAACAATAACTACTACGCCAGATCTGACTACACTTCCTGAGCGAGCGGACATTAACACACGCCAGTTTTTTAATTCCTTGAGTGTTGTGCTCTCATTAGAGAAAAAGCATTGTATCGCGTCTGAGATAGACTAGGAGCGAGGTTCAAAGGTATTGAGCAGGAGGTGAAGGATGCAGTTACCTATCGTGGCGCCAGCGCCCGTAGTGAGCGAACATGCTCAAGCGTTCCGTCATTTGTT
>JBBSNR010000396.1:0-3297 GCA_038260635.1 Phormidesmidales cyanobacterium | reverse complement strand
CTTCGTCAGCCGTCGCCAAAAAATCAGCTTCTCTATGTCCAATCCGCTGATGCATTTTGACATTGCCCTTCGGCAGCAGGGCTATACCGGTCGGGTAAAGTCACTGACTTTTGAGCAGATCGAAGCCCCCGCAGAAATAGCTCAAAAGCTACAGCTCTCCGGCAGTGCCCCCCAAATTTACCGGCAAAAAAAGATTATTTACGCAGACGATACGCCAATCGCCTTGGAGATTGATTATTTTCCGCTGGCGATCGCCTCCCCCCTCATCGCCGCTCTCCAGCAAGGCTTCACCTATAGCACCCTCACCGCCCACGGCATCCGTCTCAACGCCGCAAAAGTCAGCCTGGAAAGCTTCCCAGCAACGTACGAACTGAGCGACTACCTCGCAGCACCGCTCGGTATGCCCATATTGACTTTCAGCTACGTCGCCTACTGGCATAACCGGCAGCCCGCTATCTGCGGTAAAACCCTATCGCGCTCCGACTGGACCCGATACACCTCAGAAATAGATATTTAGCCAAACGTCTCCCATTTGACATCGCAGCTCTGTGCCATTCCTTCAGGCTTTGTAAGCAGATAGCCGGCAGTCTACCCACCGTTTTGCTCGCTGAATTGCCTGCTTTTGAGAAGCGGCATAGGGAACAGCGACCACGCTACTTTGAGCGTCGTTAGCCCAAGCTGCATAGACGATCTGTCCGTTCTCTTCGCTTCGATCCAGCTCGATTTTCCATCCCCGATATTCAAACGAGAGCACAATTTTGGGGTAATCAGGTTGAGACATTAGCATGGAAAAATCCTAAAAATGATAAATGGCTCTATTGGCAACAGACTAGCCAAACAGAGCCAGAAGATATGCAGATCCTACGCAACCGCTAGATTCTGAGCGGCAAAGTCCCAGTTCACCAGCTCATTCAAGAAAGTAGAAATATACTCAGGACGCTGGTTTTGATAGTCCAGGTAATAGGCGTGTTCCCAGACATCCATCGTCAGTAAGGGCACCTGATGGCTGGTCAAAGGGTTCACAGCGTTGAGTGTTTTGGTCACCTTCAAGGTGCCATTCTCCAAGACCAACCAGGCCCAGCCGCTGCCAAACTGAGTGGCCCCGGCTGATTTAAAGGCTTCTGCAAACTGGTCATAGCTGCCAAAATCGGCGTCAATTTTTTTCGCTAGTGCTCCCGATGGCTTGCCGCCGCCGTCAGGCTTCATGCTCTCCCAGTAAAAGGTATGATTCCACGCTTGAGCAGCGTTGTTGAATAAGCCTGATTGCTCAGGCTTATCGGCAATGGATGTAATCACCACTTCGATCGGCTGAGTATCAAAATCAGTTCCTTTTACAGCCGCATTGAATTTGCTGACATAGCCAGCATGGTGCTTATCGTGATGAAATTCTAGGGTGCTTTTGGAGATGTGGGGCTCCAGCGCGGTGTAGGCGTAAGGCAGGTCAGGAAGTTCGTAGGCCATCGTTTGTGAATATCCTCTCAGTTAACGCGAGCAGACGTTGCTGCTTTGCTCGCAAGAGAATATCGCATTTGTCGAGACTATTGCTATGCGCCCCAGGGGGATGAGGGCGATCGCGGCCACCCTCCAGTTTGACAATGGCCATTTGGCTGTGAAAATTTGATCACGGCAGGACTGGGAAAGTGATCCAACAGTGCATGATATGGCGGCGGCTGGGGTTGGCGATCGCCCTCATCCTATTCACCTGCTTTCTGCTGACGCTGCTATTTAGTCCTACTCAAGGAATTTTGACACGCGGTTTTCATGAGTTTCACGAGCGCGATCGCTCACCTGACGGCTAAAAAATAACTGATCCAACAAAAAGCACTCAGCCTGATGCCCCCCCTGCGGATGTTGCCTTTGAAAAGATTCTGCTATGCTCCGGTGACCTAGAACATGGGCAGTGGCATGACCGCAGAAGAACTTTTGCAACAATACCAATCTGGAGAGCGAGATTTTCGTGGAATTAAGCTCAAGGGTGTTTTCTTACGCGATCAGTGTCTGCGCGGCATTGACCTTAGCTGCGCAGACCTCAGAGGCGCTTCGCTGATGGGCGTTGACTTCAGTGGGGCTAACTTGAAACGAGCTGACTTTACCGGAGCCTTTTTAATTTTGGCGCAGTTGAACCAAGCAGATCTCACCCAGGCAAATCTGACGAATGCCTTTCTAATTTTGGCGAATTTGCAACAGTGTTGTCTCGCGCAGGCTAATTTGACCCAGGCCAACTTCACTAGGGCCAACCTATCGAAGGTAACCGGGCTAACAGAGGGCCTGCCCAGCGGGGCTGTTTTGGCCAGTGCCACTCCCCTTCAGAAAACGAAAACGCTCGATCTCGACGCCACATTTAAGAAGCTCAGTGAGTGAGTCGTTTCGAGTTTCGCCTATGTGCCAAAGCCGTCAAAAAGATTTTTTGGTCAACAAAAAGCTCTCCCAGCTGTTGAGAGAGCAGCTACCAAAAGTATTTGCTGAAGGTATTTTTGTTTTTTCAAACAGACTTTAAAAAACAGGCCGCTGCACGCCGCCCGTGCAAACCGCACAGGTACAGCCCAATGCGTCTGCGATGGGGTTAGATTCATTCTGAACGAGCGTGGGCAGGCCGTAATCTGAAGCGGCGTCAGGGGCTGTGACTGCATTAGCTGTGACTGAGCTGGCCATCGCAGGGCTGGTCATCGCTAGGATCGCAGCCAAAGAACCCGCACAGCCTAAAGTGGTTAATACCGTCTGCTGATTGCTCATAAACGCTTACCAAAATCGATTAGTCTTCAGCATAGCTAACCTTTTCAGGACTGGCAAGAACTGCTAGTACGCAAACGGGATGGGGCTTTGGCTGTTGAGTACCGATTGAATGTTGGCTCCGTAGGCTTACTGAATATTTTCCATCAACTAACCGGTAAGCGGATTGATCTTTTCCTCGATACTCAGCAGCATCCTACTCAAAACCAGCTCATCCTCATCGGGCGGCAGCTCAACCCGCTACAGATTCATCAACAGCTCAGCACAATTGTTTAGCCGCTCCATCCATTACGCTAATTCAGACATAATCGGTCACGTCTACGTTTCAACCCCCATTCTACTTTCAGGAAGAACAGAATGACCAAGCCACTCGCTATCAGCGTCATGCGTCTTCAAACAAGCCCGATTACTCAGGATTATCGGCAACGGATATCATCAAAACTTTGATAGGCTGACGGTCAAAGACGGCTAAAAGAATCGGGCAAAAGAACAACTGCGATTTCTGAAAGGCTATCGCCGTAGCAACCGCAGCCCATTGAGCGTGACTAGCAAAGTAGATCCTTCATG
>JBBSNR010000395.1:0-3309 GCA_038260635.1 Phormidesmidales cyanobacterium | reverse complement strand
TCGTGCAGGCGAAAGCCCGATCCTGGATTGGCTCCGCCAGCGGTCGTTTCGCCCACGATCACCGCTCGCTTTAAGTGCTTCAAGTTATAGGCAAATTCTTCAGCCGCAGAAAAAGTCTCTGGGCCAATGAGCACGTATACCGGCTTGCCTAAATAGCGCTTACCGGGCAGGTAGGGCAGCGTCCAAGACTGCTGCGATCGCGCTGCCTTGGGCCAGTGTAGATCGGTCAAATGCACAGCTGGATAGGCGGGCAGTAGATAGCTCGTCAGCAGCGCTACCATGCTGGCCGAGCCGCCCCGATTGTGTCGCAGGTCAATAATAAGAGCGCTGGTATGGGCCAAAATCTGCATCGCTGCCGCTGCCGTCTCGCCCGCAAATTCGGGTGGTTCAAAGCTAAAGAGCTGCAAATAACCCACATTGCCCCGCAGCCGCTCTACCCGATTAAAGTCAAAATTGCGCAGTTCGCTCAGGCGGCGCTGAGCGGCCAGTTCGTCAGCAGAGATCTCAGTTTGCGGCGAGAGATCGGGCAGTACCGCTGGGCTATAGTACAGCTTCAAATGCTGGTCGCCGCTGAGCGTTTGCAGCTGAGCAGTCAGGGTTTGCGCCAGCTGAGGACCGCTTTTAATGTCCTGATAGCCTTCGGCGGCGAGGCGATCGCCTATATCCTGCTGAATTTTGCTCGCCACCTCTGGAAAAGCATATTCATCGAGCTGGTCAATCACCGCCGTCAGCACCGCTGTACGGGTCGCCGCATCCAAATTTTCTACATCACCTGCCGGGTCAGGAGCACTCATCACAGGTCTACCACTTCTACAACCACCTTACGCCGCTGCCTGGCAAAACTTCTCTACTATGCGGACAAAGGTCTCTACGCCCAAGCCCAGAGCGGTTTCATCAAAGTCAAACCGAGGGTGATGATGCGGGTAATCTAAGCCCTTCGTCTCATTAGCTGAGCCCAGAAAGAAATAGCACCCCGGCACCGACTGCAAAAAGAAAGACACGTCCTCGCCGCCCATCGTCTGGCATTCGGGCACGACGCCCATCGGCGTTTCGACGACCGATAGTGCCACTGAGCGCACCAGGTCGGCGATCGCCGGATCATTCACCACTGGCGGATACAGCCTTTGATAGTCTAAATCATAGGTTGCGCCGTGAGCTGCGCAAACCCCCGCGATAATTTGCTCAAGGCGTTTGGGAATTAGCTCACCGTAATCGGGGTCAAAGTAGCGCACCGTTCCACTCAAGAAAGCGCTGTCAGCAATGACGTTTACAGCAGTGCCCGCCTTAAATTCACCGACGGAGACCACCGCTGACTTGAGCGGGTCAATATTGCGGGCCACCAACGTTTGCAGTGTATTCACCACCTGAGCCCCGACGACGACCGCATCTACCGTCTGCTGCGGAATTGCCCCGTGACCGCCTTTGCCCTGAATAGTGCAGTGAAAAAATTCGGTCGCGGCCATCATCGGCCCGCTGCAAACGCCCAGCGTACCCAGGGGCAGATTGTTCCACAGATGCAGCCCGACCATCGCATCGACATTGGGGTCAGTGAGCGCGCCCGCCTCAATCATCGGCTGAGCGCCGCCTGGCCCTTCTTCAGCCGGTTGAAACAAAATTTTGACGGTGCCTGCAAACTGGTCGCGGTGTTCGCTCAAATACTTGGCGGTGCCCAGCGCGATCGCCACATGCCCATCGTGGCCACAGGCGTGCATTTTACCCTCGTGAATAGAGCAGTAGGGCACCTCATTCAGCTCTTGCACAGGGAGCCCGTCCATATCTGCGCGGATCGCCAAAACCGGCGATTTGTCCCCTGCGTCCCTGCGCCCTTGTCCCTCAATCACCGCGACTAACCCTGTCGTCGCCACCCCGCTTTCGTGCTCAATGCCCCAGGCCTGGAGGCGATCGCCGATAAACCGGGCCGTAATCTCCTCTTGAAAACCCAGCTCAGGCCGCTGATGCAGCTGCCGCCGCCAGCGCACCAAATCGCCTTGCAAAGCGCGAATCTCAGGCCGCAGCGCTGGGAAATGGGTAGTTAAAGAGCGAGAGAGCGTCTGCATAAAGTCCTCTGGGCAGTTTTCCTATCTTGACAGATCTTTTTGGCCTGAGCGACGATCTATTTGCATAAATCTACCTGCGTGACTCTATTCGCGGCCTTCCCTTGCTCGCAGCGCTTCTAAGCCCAAAAAGCCTTTGGCATCAGCTGCTCCAAATTTAGCTGAGCGGCAGCATCGGCTAGAGTTTCGGGATCTTTGGTCTGGCTCAGATAGGGCAGCGTCCCCAATACCGGCACCCGAGTCAGCGATTCAATCATCCAGGCCGGAGCCCAATGCTCTATCTGAGCAGGCGGACAGGGCCGAGTGCAGTTCAGCACAATGCCCAGCAGCTTTACTTTTTTCTGCTCAGCAAGCGCGACGTTTGCCACCGCAGCAGCGATCGCCCCCAGCTTCACGGGCACCACCAGCACCGCTGGCAGTCGCCATTGGTTCGCTACCTCTGCCACCGTCAGCTCAGCGGTCATCGGCGACCCCAGCCCGCCAGCGCCTTCTACCAGCACCCAGTCGCGTTCGGCCTGTAGCTGAGCGAGCACCTGCCAGGCTTTAGCCAGATCGACCCGCGTCCCTTCTAAAGCAGCAGCCAGCGGCGGCGCAATCGGCGTTTTGTACCACAGCGGATTGATCTGTTCGGCAGTTTGGTCCAAGTCAAATAGGCGGCTGTAGAGTTCGCGATCGCCCGTCCCCGACTGCACCGGCTTACACACTCCCAGCCGATAGGCCCAGCAATATCGCTGCCAGTAGGCAATCAGCGCCGAGGTGAGTACCGTCTTACCACTGTCTGTATCGGTTCCAGTAATCAGCAACGCCGTCAAGCTAAATTCTCCTCTATATCTATGGCTAATGCCTGAATCTAACGCCTGAATCTAACGCCTAACAGCCTTACTCTGCCGGAATCTGCGCACTCGCGCGAATCTCCAGCGTAAATTCTGAAGCCTGGCTAGACTTCACATCAATGGCGTAGTCGCCCCCCACTGGCAAAAAGCTCTGCCAAAATACAATGCCGCTGGCGTCAGCCATCATCTCACCCCCCGGCATCAGCACATCGAACACAACCGGCCCCTGTGAATTGGTAATCCGCGCCGTCAAGATCTGCCCTTCTTTGGCATTGACCACGTACCGGCGCACCTGGCCGGGCCTGACGCCATTGGCCACTAGCACCCCATCCGAGCCGCTGGGAAAAGACACCCGCTGAGACTGCACATCTGGCTGTACGGGCACATCGGGTTGCGCAGGATCTGGGTTGCCCTGGCCACCG
>JBBSNR010000394.1:0-3319 GCA_038260635.1 Phormidesmidales cyanobacterium | reverse complement strand
AAGTAGCGATTCTCTTCAAAAACGCCCGTATCGAGCAGCTCAAATTCTGGCTCGAACTTTCCCCGGCGCTGGTTTTCTGCGGTCAACTGCGCATAGGGAAATGCCTGTTGAGGATATTTGTACAGACACTTCATGTATGAATGAGTCGGCGTGCTGTCAAGATAAAAGTAATATTCTTTAACATCCTCCTCGTGGTTGCCTTCATTGCCGGTTAAGCCAAACAACCGCTCCTTTAAAATTGGGTCATTGCCGTTCCAGAAGGCCAGTGCAAAGCAAAGCCGCTGACGATTATCAGAGATACCGGCAATGCCATCTTCGCCCCAGCGGTAAGTGCGTGACCTGGCCTGATCGTGAGGGAAATAGTCCCAAGCCGACCCGTAAGGGCTGTAGTCCTCTCGCACCGTGCCCCACTGCCGTTCGCTCAAGTACGGCCCCCAGCGTTTCCAGTAGGCAACTCGGTCGCGGTCCTGCTGCAATCGAAGGTTTTCTGGCGTCATGGTACTTCGATGGATTTGAGTTAAACAATTTATTGAATTTTGACTGTCTTAACGGGTAAAAGAATGAGAATTAGATAAATGATCGCGAATGTTTTAAAGAAATAGGATGACTTTTGAGACTATAGCGTTGTGGCTACTGCTCCTGATAGTTCCAGAGGAGCCCGCCATCGACGAAGAAAGTTGTCCCGGTTACATAGTCTGAGTCGGGGGATGCTAAGAAGGCGACCATAGAGGCAATGTCTTCAGGCTGTCCCAAGCGACCTAGCGGAATGTTTTTAAGCAGCGCGCCTAGCTGCTCAGGGTTGTTGAGAATTTTTGTATTGATGGGCGTTTCAATCGCGCCCGGTGCGACATTATTGATCGTGATTCCCAGCGGAGCGAGTTCAATGGCCAGGTTGCGAGTGAGCATTTTCACGCCGCCTTTGCTGGCACAGTAGGTGGCAAAGTGAGGAAAAGGCAACTCTTCATGCACTGAACTGATATTGATGACTTTACCTGGCTGTTGCGTTTCTATATGATGCTTAACAAAGGCTTGAGTGGCAAAAAAGACGCCTTTCAAGTTCACATTCATCACGGTGTCATAGTCGGCTTCGCTGATATCCCAAAAGTCAGCATTCTTTTCAACGCCAGCATTGTTGACCAAAATATCTAGCTTGCCAAAGTGGGCAACGCTGTCGGCAACCAGGCGCTGCACTTCAGCAACGTTCCCAGCGTCGGCTTGAACAGTCAAGCCCTCGGCCATAAAACAGTCGCCGCCTGCCGCCTTAACCTGAGCGAGGGTATCCTCTGCGCCTTTAGGATTGGAGCGGTAGTTGATGACAATGCTTGCGCCCTCTTTGGCGAGACGAATGGCGATCGCCTGCCCCAGTCCCTGACTGCTACCCGTCACCAGGGCAACTTTTCCAGTTAAATTCATGATTTCTCCTTGAGAAAATATCTCTTCACCACCCAACATTCACTGTCACCCAACGTTCACTGTCAAGCGGCTACTCTCGAAACCCGGTACAACAGAATTTGTCAATTAGCGTATAGCAGCGATCTTTTTCTGTCCTTGATTCAAATCAAGTTTGGAAAATTCTTCAAAGATTCAACGGATATCAAGGCGACGATTTAGAGCTGTTGCGACGATGCAAGTAGCGTAATTTTGCGTTTTTCCCGAGCGATCGCCCCCTTTTTGACTAGCTGAGCAAGCGCCCGAGATAACACCTCCGGACTGATGCCCAGGTCGTAAGCAATGTTTTTAAGCGGCTGCTCCAGTACGACTGTGTTCTCTCCGGGCGGCATAGCTAGACGTAGATAGTGAAGAACGCGCTCTTGGGCAGAGCGAATGCCGCGTAGCTCCAAGGTTACTTTGGTCATGTGCAGCCGCTTGGCGAGCTGAGCCATAAAAGCCATCGCAAACGCTGAATCTTGCTGTAGCGCCCTTAAAAACGCCTGCTTGGGAAGGACTAAAACCTGAGTGGGTTCCTCGGCTACAGCATTACAGGTATAGGTCTCTAAAAAAAGCGCCACCTCAGCGCAAAGCTCACCGCTGTAGACCGCATAATGACTGATAGGGTGCCCGTCCTGGGTGTAGTGCAGCAGCCTGACCCGTCCTGACTTGACCGCGTAGATGGCGCTGGTTTCCGCATCGCGGTGAAATAAAGTTTGTTCATTGTTTAATGTTCGATAGGTAGCAACGGCCCGTAGCGGCGGCGGCAACTGGTCGATATCTGAGAAGTTCATAGCGTTTAATCTTTTTAACGTTTGGTCTTTTAGGTTGGTACTGACTCAGTATCAATGGAGAAGGCAGGCTTGGGCTGAGCAGACGCTGACGAACAACCTGAAAATAGTTAAGAATTTTCCTTTTGTTCCACAGCCAATTTTCAGATTAAAATAGCCATAAAATCAGGGAAGTTTAAGCAGTTTTAAGCGTATTCTCATACCAGCAGAGGCGACCCGCTGCATAGTGGAAGGCATCGTGAACCAAGCAATATTCTTGATCTCTTATGGCTACCAAAATTTTAATTCTCGATGATCCCACTAGCCTGCCGCGCTTTATTTCCCTGGAACTTCAGACAGAAGGCTATCGGGTCAGCGTTATCTGTGATGCTCTCTCTGACCGGGCGATCGCTCAAATGCAGCCCGATGTAATCCTACTGAATTGGGACTTGCGGCGAACCTCAAGCCGTCATCTTTGCCTGCAACTGCAATCTGCTTATGAGGCAGACTACCGGCCCACGGTGATTGCTATGGTCAACGACGAAAGCGACTGCTATCTCTCACAAGAAGTCGGCGTGCAAAGCTGCTTACTCAAGCCGTTTTCTATGAGTGATTTGCTGTCGGCGATTGAATCCCATTTGCAGGGTACTTACGAAAAACGGGATACCCCATTCGTGCAGAGAGAAACGGGTGGAGCCGTTACGCCTTTTGATCTTGCTTTATGCCTGTAACTGCTGTTGAAAGGCATGTCTCAGATCCACATGACCTTGCGCGGAAACCTACATTCACAGAAATAACCTGCACTGTTTGTTACCTGCCTTTCGCGAGTCTGTTTTTCCGGTTATCTCTCGCATTGTAGCGGCTAGATGCAGCCCAGGATCATTCATCGGATGGATGCGCGTTAATTGGCGGCTGCTGGCGACGTTTGTGTCGCTTCAGGATAGCAACGGCTGCGACGAAGATTAGGCAGCTAGCAATATGACACCAGAGGTAAAGTCTCGACGGCGGGAATATCAGGATATAGCCTTTGCCCTTGATCAAAGACGAAAAGCTCGAAACGCAAAACGGCATTAAGAACAGCCGGAAAGTCTGCCAGTAATCAGGCGGGGCGGGCGCGGTTT
>JBBSNR010000393.1:0-3319 GCA_038260635.1 Phormidesmidales cyanobacterium | reverse complement strand
GTTATTTTTGTCAATTTCCACTAAACCGGTAGGGGGCGTCTGATCGTCTCCTACCGGTCTGTCTATAAGCATTTATGGGGAAGGTTCAGAGGTGCCACTTTCAACCAAAACACTTTCAACCAAAACACTCTGTCCCTACTGCGGCGTCGGCTGTGGTTTAGAAGTTTTTCCGCCCGCTCGCAAAGGCAGAGGGATCACCCGTGACAGCGAAGGGCGACCGATTTGGCAGGCGGTGGGCAATAGAGAGCATCCCTCTAGCAAAGGGCAGGTGTGTATTAAAGGCGCTTCTGTCGGCGAATCGCTGAACAAAGACCGGCTCAATCACCCAATGATGCGCCCCTCGTTAGATCAGCCCTTTGAGCAGGTGAGTTGGGAAGCGGCGCTCAGTACAATCACCTCAGAAATTCAAGCGTCTATCGACCGGCGCGGCCCCAACTCGATTTGCATGTATGGCTCCGGCCAGTTTCAAACCGAAGATTATTACGCGGCGCAAAAGCTGATTAAAGGCTGCATTGGCACTAATAATTTTGATGCTAACTCGCGCCTTTGTATGTCGTCAGCGGTATCGGGCTACATCCAGAGCTTTGGTTCTGACGGCCCGCCCTGCTGCTACGACGATTTAGAAGAAACCGACTGCGCTTTTTTAATTGGGACTAACACCGCAGACTGTCACCCGATTGTCTTTAACCGTTTGCGCAAGCACCACAAGAAAAATAAAAACGTTAAGTTGATTGTGGTCGATCCGCGCCGCACCGCTACAGCCAAAGACGCCGACCTGCACCTAGCGATTAAGCCCGGTACCGACATTGCTTTGCTCAATGGGATTGCTCACCTGCTGATTCGACAGGGTAAGCACGATCCTGTCTTTATCGACTACTGCACAGATGGCTTTACTGAGTACGCTCAGGTCGTCGCTCAGTACCCCCCGGACCGGGTTGCTGAGATCTGCGGTATTGCTGAGGTGGAGGTGGAAAAAGCTGCCCAACTGTGGGGCCAGTCTGCGCGAGTGCTGTCGCTGTGGTCAATGGGTGTCAACCAGTCGAGCGAAGGCACAGCGAAGGTGCGCACGATTATTAATTTGCACCTGATGACGGGCAATATTGGCCGTCCGGGAGCGGGGCCGTTTTCGCTGACGGGCCAACCCAATGCGATGGGAGGCCGGGAGGCGGGCGGGCTAGCGCATATTTTACCGGGCTACCGGCTAGTGAAAAATCCGGAGCATCGCCGGGTGATGGAGCAGGCCTGGCAGCTACCTGAAGGGAGTATCTCACCGGAGCCCGGTTTGGCTGCTTGGGATATGATGCTGGCGCTAGAACAGGATGCTGTCGGCGTGCTGTGGGTAGCCGCGACGAATCCAGCCGTGAGTATGCCAGATATTGAGCGGACCAAAGCGGCTTTGCTAAAATCGCCGTTTACCATTTGTCAGGATGCTTACTACCCGACGGAGACGGCAGCTTATGCGCATGTGCTACTGCCAGCGGCGCAGTGGGGAGAAGCCTCGGGTGTGATGACCAATTCTGAGCGGGTGGTGACGTTTTGTGAGGCTTTTCGAGCGCCGGTCGGCAGTGCCAAAGCGGATTGGAAAATTTTTGCTGAAGTGGGTCAGCGGCTGGGCTTTAAGCAGCAGTTCGCTTGGCCGGACGCGGCGGCAGTGTATGACGAATTTGTCAGCCTGACGGCGGATCGGCTCTGCGATATGAGCGGGCTCAGCCATGAGCGGCTGGCCAAAGCAGGGCCGATCCAGTGGCCTGCGCCCGTATGTGAAACCGCGCAAACGGCGGCGACGAAGTTCGATAAGCGGCTGTATACTGACTTCAACTTTTTAACGAAGAACGGTCGCGCTAAGTTTGCGGCCTTTCACGCTAAGGGATTAGCTGAGCCGCCCGATGCTGAGTTTCCGATGGTGCTGACGACCGGGCGACTGCTCGGGCACTGGCATACGCAGACGCGCACGGGGCGAATTGAGAAGATTGCAAAGAAGTATTCGCAGCCAACGCTAGAGGTCAATCCTCGGGATGCTCAGAAAATGCAATTGCAGTCGGGAGACTGGGTGGAGGTGCGATCGCGCCGAGGCTTTGCCCATCTTCCCATCCTGGTAACCCAAAACATCTGCCGAGGCACCGTCTTCATGCCGATGCACTGGGGCTTTCTCTGGGCTGAAAATGCTGAAGTGAATGGGCTTACCCATCCCCAGGCATGCCCGATTTCTAAGCAGCCAGAGTTGAAAGCCTGCGCAGTGCAGCTCACACCGATTGCCTCCCAGCCGCCGACCGCTGCGCCCACCAGCGCTGAGCAAATTATGGCGATGGTGCAGTCGCCGCCTGCGGTGACTCAGCCAGCGGCGATCGCTCCTCAGCGAAATCAGGTGGTTGCTCGATGACTGCTCGTAAAGTTGGCCCTACCTGTAGTATTAGATCGGGATCTACACAGCAAGGGTCAGCGTGGGCAATCGATTTATCAGATTTCTTCGCCGTCATTTGAGCGATCAGGGCTTTCTAGAAAATTTAGGGCTGTTTGAGAGCTTAGTTTCTAAATTGCTTTCGGTCGCAATGGTAATGGTGATTATCGTGGTGACTGTAGACTTGGGTCTCTATTTGGCTGAAGTACTGTTCAACCCCGATCCCAACATTTTTTTGGGGACAACGCTGCTGAATATTTTTGGTTTGTTTTTAAGCGTGCTGATTGCGCTGGAGATTTTAGAAAATATCACAGCCTACTTGAGGAAGCATGTGGTGCAGGTAGAGCTAGTCATTGTCACTTCGCTGACGGCAGTTGCCCGCAAAATTATTATTCTAGACTTGAAGGAAATTACGGGGGTGACGTTGATTGGGCTGGCGATCGCGATTCTCTCTCTTTCCCTCAGCTACTTCATCGTCAAAAATGTGCACTCGTAGCCCCGGCTGTCGGCAATGAAACTGCTGTGCATCAGTAACGGCCACGGTGAAGATGCGATCGCACTGCGCATTCTCACTCCGCTGCGTCAGCTTTGCCCAGCAGTGAGTCTGTCGGCCCTGCCGATTACCGGCGCGGGCAATCGCTACCAGTCAGCGACTATACCGATGATTGGCAGGGCTCAAACGCTGCCGTCTGGAGGCTTTCTCAACCGAGATCCGCAGCAGCTGGCTCGCGATTTACAAGGCGGATTGCTGGCTTTGACGCGATCGCAGCTGGCCGCTATTAAAACCTGGGCTAAAACCGGCGATGTCGTCCTGGCGGTCGGCGATATTGTGCCACTCCTGTTTGCCTACCTCAGCGGTTTGCCCTATGCCTTTGTCGGCACGGCCAAGTCAGAATACTGGCTGCGAGACGAACAGGGGCC
>JBBSNR010000392.1:0-3321 GCA_038260635.1 Phormidesmidales cyanobacterium | reverse complement strand
TTCGGATGTAGATGAAGCTATCTCTGTGTTTTCTGTCGCGATGTCATCGGAGACAATATCGTCAGAGCCCTGTTCAATATTGATGAATGAATCTTTGGCTGCTGAGACAACTTCAGCTTGCGGCTCAGGCAGCTCCATCGTCAGCCTTCTCGGGCTGATCATGCCTTCTAGGGCGATCGCTGCCCCCAGCATTGAGACCAGCCACAGGCCAGCGACTAGCACCCACGGTTTGACTAACAGAAGATGGAAGGCAATTTGCGACCCTTTTGAACTCTTAGAATCAGTCCGAGGGGCAGCAGGGCGGGCACTCGTATTGGGCGCATTCTTCTGAGGCCTGTCCGGTGACGACGGCTTTTCCTTGGGCAGCTTATTCAAGAGTTGCTTGAAAGGTTGAACTGACCGAAGCTTCAAATTCTTCAACGAGGCAGTAGGAAGCTTCATACTTTTCAACCTCTCTGACGCACTAGTCATATTAACGGGTTCCCCTGAGAGCCTTTTGTCCAAAAGATACCGGAATTGTAGAGGCATCTTAAACGATTGGCTAGCTTTAGGCCAGTTTTTCTTTAAAGCTGTTGTAAAGACCTATCTTTTTTCGCTTTATTCTTTTTTTGCTTTTATGGAGAGTTGCTAGCTAGCGCAGCTCTAGGGCCGGTAGATATTTCCCCGGATCTTGGGCAATCCAGCCAGCGGAAGAGTTGGTGCGCACCTCAAAATACAAAAATGTGGACGCATCACCTCCGATGCTGCCGACGGTTGCCCCTGCTGCTACAGCCTGCCCGACTGCAACTGCAACCTCACTCAAGTTGATGTAGCGCGTTTGCAGACCCTGAGCATGGTTGATAACTACCATCAAACCGTAGCCTGCTTGCTCTCCAGCAAACGCTACAGTGCCACTCTCTACAGCCAGCACCTCAGTCGGGTTGGGAATGGCGAAGGCAATGCCGCTGTTGAAAACCAGCTCGTCTCGGGTGGAGTGAGGTTGCCAACCATAGCTGCTAGTAATGTCTGCGGGCGCAGCTAGCGGGTAGCCGGATAGCGGCGCGCTCTGGGGCCGACTGGTCACTGTCGTCAGTGCGCCCGGTACAAAGATGCGGTTGGGCACTGCGGCGACACAGCCATTGACTTCAAACAGCAAGTCGGCGCGGCTGCTGTATTGCTCAGCTAGAGACTGCCAGCTCGCTCCTGGGCTGACGCTGACGACTTGACCGTCAAAGGGGGGAATCAACAGCTCCGCGCCTGGAGACAGACTGCCAAGGTTGGGATTGAGGCGAGTCAGCGTGGCTGGCTGCAAGCGGTACATGGCCGCTACGCTCGCTAGCGTGTCGCCTGCAACAACTCGGTGAGTCTGCATTTGCTCTAGGGCAGCAGGGCAGCTAGTGCTAGCAGCAGCGGGCTGGCTATGAGCCCCAATGATGAGTTGGGCTATCAGGCCAGCGCTAACCATCAAGCTCATTCTAAAGGGTTTGGGCCGATGGTTCGCAGCCTGACTGGGCTCGAAGAAATTTGCCATTTGTGCCATTTGTTATGGATGAAGATCTGCTGAAGATGCGCGACCAGCGTTCTCTAGAGGTCGGTAAACCAGGGTTAATAGTATAGGCAGCTGGGTCAAATCATTGTTCTACGGAGATTGGTACCTATCTGGAAATTTTACGCTGACCTTAACTTAGCGAATTCACTGAGTAGATTGACCAGGCAGAGTGACCGGGTAAATTGACTGGACAACCTAACTGGGCAAACTGGCAGGAGGGATTCTTCTGAAAGGATTCAATGCGGCTGATTGTAGAGATTCTTTAAGCAGGCCCAGCCCGCCAAAGTAGAGAACCAAAGTAGAGAAAACGTCTCTATACTTTGGAAGCAGAAGAAATTTTTGCAGGTTACCTTAACAGAGGACAATTGCACATGGGGGTTTCTCCTAAATACCTGGGGCTTGGTGGCCTGTTGCTGCTGCTTGGCACAGGCGCAGGCTGGGCAGGCAATACTTATCTATATGGCCGAAATTTGGCGGTACTTCGCTCTGAACGGCCTCTGCCAGCGGCGATTCCGGCTTCTCAGGAGACAATTGCCCAGGCTGCTGTGCCCTCTAGCCTGCCAGTGGACTCCAACTTTATTGCCACCGCTGCCAATCGGGTAGGTCCCAGTGTGGTGCGCATCGATGCTTCTCGTTCTGTCGGTGGCTCAGCCGACCCAATGGAGCGGCGCTTGTTTAAGCGATTTTTTGGTGAGGATTCACAGCAGCTGCCGCAGGAGCCCGAATTGCCTGAACATGTGGAGCGCGGGACGGGCTCTGGATTTATTCTCAGCGCCGATGGCAAGCTGTTGACCAATGCTCATGTGGTAGAAGGAGCCGATACGGTGAGCGTCACCCTGAAAGATGGCCGTACCTTTACTGGAGAAGTCATCGGCGTAGATCCGGTGACCGATGTGGCGGTAATTAAGATCGAAGCGACCGATTTGCCAGTAGCGCCGCTGGGCAGCACCGAAAATCTTTCGCCGGGGGAGTGGGCGATCGCCATTGGCAATCCCCTGGGCCTAGATAACACGGTGACAGCAGGCATCATCAGCGCCTTAGATCGCTCTAGTACTCAGGTAGGCATTGCCGATAAGCGAGTGCAGTTTATTCAGACCGATGCGGCGATCAATCCGGGTAATTCTGGCGGACCCTTGCTCAATGCCAGCGGCGAGGTGATTGGTATGAATACAGCTATCCGCGCCGATGCTCAAGGTCTGGGGTTCGCGATTCCGATTGAGACGGCCAAGCGAATTTCTGACCAGCTGTTTGCAACTGGCGAAGTGCAGCACCCCTATCTGGGGATCCAAATGGTCAATCTAGACAAGGAGATGCGCGATCGCATCAACCAGGACAAAGAGATTGATATCCAAATCAGCGAAGAGCAGGGTGTCGTGATCATTCGGGTAATGCCAGGCACGCCTGCCGAAACCGCCGGACTGAAGCAGGGCGATGTGATCAAGCGGATCAATGATAAAGAAATGCTCAACGTCACCGACGTGCAGTCTCAAGTGGAGAGCAGCGGCATTGGCGAAGATCTTCAGGTAGAAGTCATCCGTGCCGGTCAGCTGCAAAAAATTGACGTTAAGCCTACAGCCTTGCCGCCCGAGCTTCAGTAGGCCTCTCTATGCACTCAAGTTTTCTGCCTGCGGACGAGCTAAAGAAATAGCTTGTGGCTTGCGCGTGCTCGGCGGCTAGTCTTCAGAGTCTCTGTCTAGATCGAGCGAACCAGAGAGGTTGGTCTCTAGCTCCATGCGCTGCTCCATCTGCCGAAGAAAGTAGCCGGTCATCATCGCGGAGGCTAGCAGCCCAGC
>JBBSNR010000391.1:0-3321 GCA_038260635.1 Phormidesmidales cyanobacterium | reverse complement strand
TCTACTGACATTTAAACAGCGGCATCTACAGAGCGGACTTAAACCCGGTACAAGACCTATGCGAATTGCCAATAATGTCACCGAGCTGATCGGCCATACTCCAATGGTGCGGCTCCATCGCATTCCAGAGAGTGAGGGCTGCGTGGCGCAAATCGCGGTCAAGCTAGAGGGGATGAATCCATCTGCTTCGGTGAAAGACCGAATCGGCATCAGCATGATTGAAGCGGCAGAGGCAGCAGGCGATATTGTCCCTGGTAAGACGACCTTAGTGGAGCCCACTTCGGGCAATACCGGGATCGCCTTAGCAATGGCAGCCGCCGCAAAAGGCTATCAGCTAGTGCTAACCATGCCAGAAACGATGAGCTCGGAGCGGCGGGCCATGCTCAGGGCCTATGGTGCCAAACTGGAGCTGACGCCCGGCGTAGAGGGTATGAGCGGCTGCATTCAACGGGCCAAAGAGCTGGTAGAAGGGCTGCCTGATGCCTATATGCTGCAACAGTTTGACAATCCGGCTAACCCGGCAGTACATCGACGATCTACAGCCGAAGAAATCTGGCAGGATACCGAAGGTCAGGTGGACTTTTTGGTGGCTGGCGTTGGCACTGGCGGCACGATTACCGGTGTGGGAGAAGTGATCAAGCAGCGTAAGCCTAGCTTTCAGGTCGTGGCGGTAGAGCCCGTAAATAGCGCTGTGCTTTCGGGCGGCAGGCCGGGCCCTCATAAAATTCAGGGAATTGGCGCGGGATTTGTGCCTAAGGTGCTCAATCAGGATCTTATTGATGAAGTGATCTCCGTGACAGATGATGAGGCGATCGCCTACGGCAGGCGACTGGCTAAAGAAGAAGGCATTCTCTCCGGTATTTCTAGTGGCGCGGCCCTGTGCGCAGCGGTCAAGCTGGCCAAGCGGCCCGAAAACGCAGGCAAGCTGATTGTGATGATTCAGCCTAGCTTTGGAGAGCGCTATTTGAGCACGCCGCTTTTTCAAGATCCAGAGCCAGCGAGCTAGACCGCCTAAAATCAGTTTAAAATAGCGCTATGGGACAAGACAATCGCGCTGACGTTAACTATTACGAGACGCTGGGTATTTCGGCTGGGGCCTCCCAGGATCAGGTAAAGCAGGCCTATCGCAAGCTGGCCAAGCAATTTCACCCCGATAGCCAAAATCAAGCAGCGGCTCACGATAAAATTGCGGCGGTAAATGCCGCCTATGAGGTGCTCGGTGACCAGCATGAACGCCGCCAGTACGATGCTGAGCGCCGTTTGCGGATTGAAACAGCTGCCAATGAACGCGCTGCTCGGGCCGTAGATTCTCAAAATCAGTATCGAAAACGGACTAGAAAAGTCGTAGATACCACTATTGAGCAGTGGCTACGCAGCGTGTTTAACCCAACTGATCGGCTAATCGGTCAGATTTTGAAGCCTTTGAAAGCTGAAGTGAGAGCGCTTTCGGCAGATCCGTTTGACGATGAGCTGATGGCTGCTTTTCAGACTTACATAGAGACGTGCCAGGAGGCTTTAGAGCGGGCTAAGGCTAAGTTTCGCTCAATGCCAAATCCGGCTGGGGTAGCTGGCGGCGCGGCTAATCTTTATTACTGTCTTAACCAGCTTGAAGATGGCATTGAAGAGATTGAGCGGTTTACCTATACCTATGACGATAGCTATCTACATGCTGGGCAGGAGCTGTTTCGGATTTCAGCCGGACTGAGAAGAGAGGCGAAGGCCGAGATTAAGGCTGTTTTATAACGTTATTAGGCACAGCAGAGACAAAGAGAGTTGCTACAATGGTGGTTTCCGACTATTCTTCGGTTCCGCTATGGCGCTCCCTATTGTTGCAATTATCGGTCGTCCCAATGTGGGCAAATCTGCTTTGGTCAACCGATTGGCGGGCGGGCGACAGTCGATTGTCTTTGACCAGCCTGGGGTGACGCGCGATCGCACCTATCAACCAGCATTTTGGCAAGACCGCGAATTTTTAGTCGTCGATACGGGCGGCCTTGTATTTGATGACGATACCGAATTTTTGCCGTTCATTCGTGAGCAGGCGCTGGCAGCACTGGTAGAGGCTTCATCTGCCATATTTGTGGTAGACGGGCAGTTTGGCCCGACTGAAGGCGACCAGGAAATTGCCTCCTGGCTGCGTACGCAAAATGTGCCCGTACTGCTAGCGGTCAATAAGTGTGAGTCTCCTGACGAAGGATTGGTACAGGCGGCTCAGTTTTGGGAGTTAGGACTGGGCGAACCTTACCCGGTCTCGGCGATTCACGGCAGCGGATCTGGCGAGCTGCTAGATGCGCTGCTAGAGCATTTGCCAGCTGCCGACGAAATTGAAGTGACTGAAGAATATCGGGTGGCAATTGTGGGCCGGCCCAATGTGGGCAAGTCGAGTATGCTAAATGCCTTTGTCGGCGAATCTCGATCTATTGTCAGCCCGATTTCGGGGACTACGCGAGACGCGATTGACATGGTGGTGACGCGAGGAGAGCATTGCTACCGGCTCATTGACACAGCGGGTATTCGCAAAAAAAAGAATGTAGACTTTGGCCCGGAATTTTTTGGCATTAACCGGGCTTTCAAGGCGATTCGGCGGGCTGACGTGGTGTTGCTGGTGATCGATGCTTTAGATGGTGTTACTGAGCAAGATCAAAAGCTGGCCGGGCGAATTGAAGAAGAGGGCCGCGCCTGTGTGATTGTGGTGAACAAGTGGGATGCGGTAGAAAAAGATGCCCACACCATCTACGAATTTGATAAAACCATTGAGGCGAAAATTCACTTTCTGGGCTGGGCTAAGCGCCTGTATGTGAGCGCCTTGACCGGCCAGCGACTGCCGAATATTTTAGATGCGGTGAACGCGGCAGTGGCCGAGCATCGTCGCCGGGTGACGACTTCTGTGGTGAATGAAGTGCTAGAAGATGCGGTCAGCTGGCACACGCCGCCAACTACTCGGCAGGGCCGTCAGGGCCGGATTTACTACGGCACTCAGGTGAAGTCTCAGCCGCCGTCGTTTGCGCTATTTGTGAATGATCCCAAGCTGTTTGGCGAGAGCTACCGCCGCTATATTGAAAAGCAGTTCCGCCAAAATTTGGGCTATGACGGTACGCCAATTCGCCTGATGTGGCGCGGTAAAAGTATGCGGGATCTTGAGCGGGGCAGCAGCGCTAATCGGGCGGTTAAGGTGAAGTAATTTTCTATGGATCTGCTGCGATCGCTCCCCATTGGTCTCTATCTGGAGCAGCCGGTGACCTGGCTGCACCGCATTGATGCGCGAGTAAAGGTAGCCTGGCTGCTGAGCTTATTGCTAGCGCCCGTGCTGGCGAGCTCGCC
>JBBSNR010000390.1:0-3322 GCA_038260635.1 Phormidesmidales cyanobacterium | reverse complement strand
GCCTTATATTTGTTAGCCATCTTAACGACTGATCGATGGCGCACCGAGGCCTGAAACGCCATCCGGTCTTCGATCAGGCCGTGCGTCAGCATCCAGTCAACCACTACGCCTTCGCGCAGCGATCGCTCACAAATCTTCAGCTGCTGAACGTCTAGCAGCTCCATCGCCACCTGCAAAATAATTGCCCCAGCGACAATGATTTCCGCCCGTCGGTCAGACATACCCGGCAGATTGAGCCGCTCTTCGTAGCTCAGCTTGCGCAGGCGATCAACCCATTCGCTCAGCTCGTCGTAGGTAATGCAGCAGCCGTTGAGCGGGTTGGGCTCTATCCCCAGCTTGTCTATAGCCACTAAAACGGCCAGGCATTCTATCGTGCCAGAAGTGCCAATGAGCCGCAGAGACTGCGTGGCGTCCTCTTCTGCAAACCTCTTGTCAAATTTTCGCTTAAGCTGATCAACAGTCGGTTCTAAAACACCGCGCACATACGCCCGCAGATATTCGTACTCTTTTTTGCTCAGCGGATCTGTCGAGACAAACTTGGCTGTCAGTCGCACAGCACCCACCTTATTGCTGCTCAAAAAATCGGGCGGCCCGCCACTGCCCAGCGTAAGTTCTGTAGAGCCACCGCCAATATCGATCAGCGCATGAGGTCTATTCCTCAGCTCCATGCCCGAAATTGCCCCAAGGTAGATCCGCCGCGCCTCTTCCGTGCCAGAAATCAGGTTAATAGAGAGCCCCAATTCTGCCTTGACGCGATCTATAAAAACCTGGCCGTTACCCGCTTCGCGCACGGCGCTAGTAGCCACAGCAACCACATCATCAGCGTTGAATCTATCGGCTACTTTCAGGCAGCGCTTAAGGGAGGCAAGCCCTCGCACCATGGCTGCTTCGGTCAAGCTGCCAGTGTCTTCGCAAAAGTCGCCCAGACGAACCGTGTCTTTTTCTTTACCAATGATGTTGAATGACGGCAGAGCCGGGTCAATGGTGGCAATTACCATATGAATGGAGTTAGTGCCAATATCGATTGCCGCCAGCACGAACTCTTGACTATCTCTTCCTTTCAATCGACTGTCTAGGCTATGGTCAAGTCGAGCATGAGACGAGGCATCAGCCTGAACTGAAAGATCTGCTGAGACAGTATTGACCATCAAATTTTACGAAAATTTCTAACGCACGATTCACCCCTCCCACTATATGGGGTATGCCCCCTCACTGTGAACGCCTTTATGGTCAAGTTTGTGAAGTCTGCGCAGAAATTTGTCTGTTTGCTTTACCGGTTTCTACTGGGCGGCGATAAACTGACGGCGAATTTCTTCGGTTCGCTTGCGATTCACGCCCAGGTCAGATTTGCCCAGCCGCGCCGCCGAACGGGTCTGAATCACCGTCTCTCCTGGCAGGACGTAAAACTCTACATCGTCTACAAAGCCCATGAGCTTGCTAGAAAACTCGGCATAGAGATAGTCATCGCTGACCTGATTAATAGTAGAGCGCTCCATCCCTTCGATGATCTGCTTGAGGCGCTCAATGGCGTCTTTAGCAGAGCCGGTGTAGCTCAGTGGAGCGATCGCATGTTCACTGTCATCAACAGGCGCTTGAGAACACACGCAGTTTGGCGTACTGGGGCAACTCTTAAGCTGTCCATTATTAACGCCTAAGTCAGTGGGCGGCGTACCCGAGAAAGAAAATAAAGACACGATAGAGACCCCTCTGATTTTTATGGCTGAATTTATAGCGGCACAGCTACTGACCGTGCACTGAAGGCAGCTTGTACCACTGCAAATGCGGATACTGATGATGCTCCCAATGATAGTCGAAATGGTAGCAGCTCAAAAATGACCAAAACGGTGAGGCCTGACTGCTGCTAGCCCGATGAGCGTTGGTATGGCCACCAGCCGGGCGTCTGTGAGGGCGGTAGGTGCCAAAATAAAATAGCTGCAATGAGCTAATCGCCTGAGGCAACAGCCAAAACAGGGCAGCATTTAGCAACGGCACATGAAATACAAACAGCAGCGGATAAAATAGAAAAGACATGCCCCAAAAGATAATCGCGCCCTGACCGTTTTGCAGGTAAGCCCGCATAAACTGGAAGTACCAGGTGATGAAGCTACCCGGATAGTAATCGGGGTCACTCGTCTGAGCCGGGGTGCGATGATGCTGATGGTGACAAGCTAGCAGCCGATCATAAGAGAGCAGGCTATACATCCCCAGAATGAAACGGCCCGCCCAGTGGTTGACCCGAGGCGAAGCAGGCATTAGCGTGCCGTGCATAGCATCGTGAGCCAAAATGAATAGCCCTGTGTGCAAAAAAGAGCGCACGGCAGTCACCGCAATCACAGCGACTACCGGCAGCTCTCTAGCATCTGGCAGTACAAACAAGCTCCCGTAGGCCGTGAGTATCCACAGCAAAACAATCACAGTCGCAATAGAGCCAGAGACAAACGATTCTCTAACGAGAGCTATAGACAAAGAACGAGCGGACATGGGACAAAGAGAACCTGAGTAAAAACTGCGCAGCGGGTTAAATCGGAATACTAAGACAGTATTTGCATAAAGAGTATTTATGTAGAAATATTAAGGCGCTTGCTTTGCACAGTAACAGGAATTTTGCGAGTGAGCGAACTGTCTATTGGGTGATCTGTCTCGCTATCCTGTTAAATAAAGGAAGACCTGTTGGATAGAAAGACCTGAGCTAACCCTGCTGAAAGGAGCGCATATCGGTTCGCAGCTGGTTCTCTCTGGTCTTCTCCGGTTTTCTATATGCGCTTTTGTTGATCTCTATTTATGCAAGCGGGCTATGCAAGAGTTGCCTCAAGACCAGCTAATCGAACTGTATCAGGCTTTTCCCGGCCAGTTTAAGAGCGTCATTTTGGGTACGGCAGACCGCCATAGCCAACCCAATGCCAGCTATGCGCCCTGTGTGGTAGACGAAAACCGCAATATCTATATCTTTGTCAGCGGCCTTTCTGCCCATACGCAAAACCTGACGGATACAGGCACAGCCAGCGCTTTGTTCATCCAGGACGAAGCACAGAGCCCTCAGATGTTTGCCCGCCAACGATTGAGCTATACCTGCACAGCGACTTTAGTTGACCGGCAGAGCGATCGCTGGCAGTCTATCGCTCAGCAGTTTGAGTCTCGCTTTGGCAACATTATTGAAGTGATGAAAGGGCTAGCCGACTTCCGGATTTTTCAGCTGAGTCCTCAGTCGGGCCGCTTTGTCATTGGATTTGGCGCGGCCTACGATGTTGACCCAGACGACCTGAGCAGGCTCATCCACAAGGGCAAGCCGTAGACCAGCGGCATATTTAGGCTGCGACTTCTT
>JBBSNR010000389.1:0-3328 GCA_038260635.1 Phormidesmidales cyanobacterium | reverse complement strand
GATGGTGAGGTGCTAGAGCGCAACGAGGCGTTGATTGAGTCGCCTGAGCAGATTGCGGATGATCCGTTTGGCGATGCCTGGCTGATTAAAATACGGGCGGATGACCTTTCAGATTTGGACGATACGATGTCAGCAGAGGAGTATCAGGAGCAGGTGGAGGGGAGCTAATGGCGGGGTGAAAAGCAGTGAACCGTTTTTTGTTACACAATACTAAGAGGACTGTGGGCGTACCCTATCTATCAGGCGCTGGCCCGTCAGCTCGCACTTTTTTATCCCCGCTATCATGCCCTACGATCAGACCGCTCCGTCTCCCGAGGTTTTCACGTCAGCCGCTCAAACGGTAGCCAGTACTGTAGTTGAGGCTGTCACTGCCAGCCGCTCAGCTGAGGAAAATCGCCCGATTTGGACAGATCACCTCCCTACGGATCGCTTTGCTCAGCGGCACCTCGGCCCAACTGCGTCCGATATTGACCAGATGCTGGCCGTCCTTGGCTTTGATAGCGTAGATGGTTTGATTGCCGCCGCTGTGCCCGCTGGCATTCGGCTGAGCCAGCCTTTGGAAATTCCAGCAGGGCTGACTGAGAGTGAGGCACTGAAAAAGATTGCCGACATCGCGGCGCTCAATCAGGTCTACCGCAGCTACATTGGCTTGGGCTACCACGGCTGCGTGACGCCGCCCGTCATTCAGCGCAATATTTTAGAGAACCCTGGCTGGTATACCCAATACACGCCCTATCAGCCAGAGATTTCTCAGGGAAGGCTCGAAGCGCTGCTCAACTATCAAACGATGGTGAGCGACCTGACCGGGCTAGAAATTGCCAATGCTTCGCTGCTAGATGAAGGGACAGCGGCAGCAGAAGCCATGAGCATGAGCTACGGCCTGTGTAAAGACAAGGCGGCTAAAGCAGCTAAGCGGTACTGGGTGTCGGCGAGCTGTCATCCGCAGACGATTGAGGTGATTAAAACGCGATCGCACCCCCTCAATATAGAAGTCGTCATCGGCGACCACAGAGATCCCAAAGCGCTAGCGGATGGCCCCTGCTTCGGGGCTCTGCTGCAATACCCCGCCACCGACGGCGCGGTCTACGACTATACAGACTTCATTGAGCAGGCTCACGAGACGGGCGCGACCGTGACCGTCGCCGCCGACTTGCTTAGCCTGACGCTGCTCAAGCCCCCCGGCGAATTTGGCGCGGACATTGCGGTCGGCAACACACAGCGATTTGGCGTGCCGCTAGGCTATGGTGGCCCTCACGCGGCCTACTTTGCCACCAAGCAAGCCTACGCTCGCAAACTGCCGGGCCGTCTAGTCGGCGTTTCTAAAGATGCCAAAGGCGCACCCGCCCTGCGACTGGCGCTACAAACCCGCGAACAGCACATTCGCCGCGACTCAGCTACTAGCAACATCTGTACGGCTCAGGTGTTGCTAGCAATCATTGCCGGTACCTATGCGGTTTACCACGGCCCTACTGGACTCAACGGAATTGCCACCCGCATACATCAGCTGACGAATGCGCTGGCAGACGGTCTGCGGCGGCTGGGCTATCCACTGGGCACCGAGCCCGTTTTTGACACCCTCACGGTCGTCACTGGCGAGCAAACTGCCGACATCATTGCCCGCGCCGCCGAGCGTCAGGTGAACCTGCGCCTTGATCCGGCCTGCTTTGGTCAGCTGCAAACGCTAGGCGTCTCTTTAGATGAAACGACTGGCCCTGAACAGCTCGCTGAACTGCTGGCAATTTTTGCTGGTGATAAATCTGCCCCTGAGCTGGATTCTCTGCGCCGAGAGCCGCTGCCTGAGCCGCTGCAACGCACCTCTCGCTATCTGACTAATCCGGTATTTAATCAGTATCACAGCGAAACCGAGCTGCTTCGCTACTTATATAGTCTGCAAAGCAAAGATCTCTCTCTGGCCAACGCCATGATTCCACTAGGATCTTGCACCATGAAGCTCAATGCCACGGCTGAGATGGTGCCGATTACCTGGCCAGCATTTGGGCAGATTCATCCCTTTGCTCCGCTCTCTCAAACTAGAGGCTATCAGGTTCTTTTTACTCAGCTAGAAGCGCAGCTGTCAGAAATTACCGGCTTTGCGGGAATCTCGCTTCAGCCCAATGCGGGTTCACAAGGAGAATATGCGGGACTGTTGGTGATCCGTCAGTATCATGCGTCTCGGGGGGAGGGCGATCGCCATATCTGCCTGATTCCCCAGTCTGCCCACGGCACCAATCCAGCCAGCGCTGTGATGGCCGGGATGAAAGTAGTTGCCGTCAAATGCGATGACTATGGCAATATCGACGTTGACGATCTTGCTGCTAAGGCAGAAAAGCACCAAGACAGTCTGGCTGCACTGATGGTGACTTACCCCTCTACCCACGGCGTGTTTGAGGAGAGTATTAAAAGCGTCTGCAAGATCATCCACAGCCACGGCGGTCAGGTGTATATGGATGGCGCGAATATGAACGCCCAAGTGGGCCTGTGCAGTCCGGGCGATATCGGCGCAGATGTCTGCCATCTCAACTTGCACAAGACTTTTTGCATTCCTCACGGGGGCGGTGGCCCCGGCGTTGGCCCGATTGGGGTAGCCGCTCACTTAGTGCCATTTTTACCCGGCCACAGCTTGATTCCAACGGGCGGTGAGGAAGCCATTGGTGCTGTTGCCGCTGCGCCTTGGGGCAGTGCCAGTATTCTGCCGATCTCCTGGATGTACATTCAGATGATGGGAGCCGAAGGACTCAAGCAAGCCAGCGAGATTGCGATTCTCAGTGCTAACTACATCGCCAAGCGGCTGGAAGGTCACTACGATATTTTGTACAAGGGAACCAGCGGCCTAGTTGCTCACGAGTGCATTGTCGACCTGCGAGGCTTCAAAAAAACGGCTCAGGTGAATGTTGATGACATTGCCAAGCGCCTAATCGACTATGGATTTCACCCCCCGACTATGTCCTGGCCGGTAGCCGGTACGATCATGGTTGAGCCGACTGAGAGCGAAGCCTTGGGCGAACTGGACAGGTTTTGCGACGCCATGATTGCCATTCGCACTGAGATTCAACAGATTGAGTCGGGTGAAATTGCCACTGAAGAAAGCCCTCTGCACTACGCCCCTCACACCACCGCCGATCTCGTAGACGATTGGCAGCGGTCATACTCCCGTGAGCAGGCCGTTTTTCCGACAAAATGGACACGTGATCGCAAATTCTGGCCCGCCGTCAACCGCATCGATCAGGCATTTGGCGATCGCAACCTAATCTGCACCTGCCCCTCCATGGACGAATTTTTATGACTCTCCCCGCTCAGGACACCTGGCAAACTCCCCCTGAGCCCATCG
>JBBSNR010000388.1:0-3338 GCA_038260635.1 Phormidesmidales cyanobacterium | reverse complement strand
TTGTTCATTCTCTGTTTTTTATTTTCTTGATATGGTGACAAACCCTAAAATTGTTGTAGTTGGCTGCGGTGTAGTGGGGGCTTTGGCAGCCTATGAGCTAAGCGCTCAGGTCTCTGCAAATATTGTCGTAATCGACAGGCATTTGCCTGCTCAGGGCGCTACCGGGGCGGCGCTGGGTGTGCTCATGGGCGTGATTAGCCATAAGGTAAAAGGACGCACCTGGCGACTGCGTGAGGCCAGTATTCGCCGCTATCAGTCGCTGATTGCAGAGCTGGCGCAACAGGGATATGCCGTGCCGTTTAATACTCAAGGCATCGTCAGCCTGTGTTTTGACGAGAGCAAGCTGCCGCGCTGGGAAGCGCTGCGAGAGAAGCGTCACGCTCAGGGCTGGCTGCTGGAGATTTGGAGCCCTGAGACATTGCAGGCCCACTGCCCACATATTGACATTGTCAGTCGGTCAGATACCGATGCGGCCCCTGTAAAGGCGGCGATCTATTCGCCTGCTGACGGGCAGGTGAATCCGGCAGCACTGACCGAGGCGCTCGTCGCTGCGGCTCAGGCCCGAGGCGTCGCCTTTCACTGGAATACTGAGGTTACCCAGCTCACTATAGAAGGGCAGCGTTGCCGGGGCATCCAAACGACTCAGGGCGGCCTTGAAGCGGATTGGGTGGTGCTCTCAGCCGGGCTGGGGTCGGCGGCGCTGACTAAGGCCGAGCTAGGGGTGAGTGAGCCGCTGGAGCTGATGCCAGTACTGGGGCAGGCAATGGAAATTCAGCTGCCAGAGGCTTTAGGGAAGGCGGACTTTCAGCCGGTGATCAATGGAGACGACATCCATCTGGTGCCGCTAGGGGAAGGGCGTTACTGGCTAGGCGCAACGGTAGAATTTCCACCCGAAAAGGGAGAGCTGAGGCCCGAGGCTGAGCTGCTGGCGGCTGTGCGACGCGGGGGAGAGCGGTACTGTGGGGCGATCGCCCAAGCCAAAATTCTCAAAACCTGGAGCGGCTTACGCCCTCGTCCTGTCGGTCAGCCCGCACCTGTCATCAAACCGCTAGGCGATATCGATAATGTCATTCTGGCAACCGGTCACTACCGCAACGGCGTTTTGCTGGCTCCGGCGACAGCGCAGCAGCTGTGCGAGTTGTTCAGCTACAGACCGGGCATGGCTTCTAGAAAATAGTCGTAGTTGCCCTTGCCTACCGATTTGTCTAAAGTTTGGATCACCTTAGCAGGGTTGTCATGGGGGCCATGAAAGTAGAAGGGCTTACCATTTCGACCAAATTCTAGCGCTGTCAGCAATTCTAGTCGCTCACCCAGGACCATTTGCGCTTCTGAAAAGTCTTCATGCGGCTCAAATCCTAGCCTGTGGGCATAGTCTACTGCTCCCAACACAATGGCCTGAGCCTGCGCTAAAGACACTTCTTCAACTTCACCGGGAAATCTGTCAAACGTCATTTCCTGCAAGCGACGGTATCTATGGGTATTGCTCAGGGTATGTAGCATCGCATTTTTGACGCCTAAGCAATAGTAATCGACCAGGAAAACGGCCACAGTCAGGCTTTTTCGGTCACTGCGCACTACCATGACAGCGCCGAGGCCCAGCGCATCGCCTAGCGCGTTTTCTAGCTGCTCTTTAGGCCGCAGCAGGGCGTCAACCATATCGCTGTTGGCAAAGCAGGCTTCCAGCGGCGCTAGCTCTCCGCTTTCCGCTCGCGCTTGCTGTACCATCGTCGCCTGCTGCTGAATTGCTGATTTGACTTCAGCGGGTCTCAGTCCTAACTTTCTAGCAATTTGCTTGGGCGTTAATTTGCGATCGCGCAGTCGCTGAACTTCTGCTAGTTGCTCAGGTGTCATGGTTATCTCCTACCTCTAAAAACATCATCTGGCCATCTTTGCACCTAGTCCGTCAGAACCAGACTCTACCGGCATCTATACCGGCGAAAGTGGGAATTCTCATAGCCCTCTGGTAAGTTTATAGAGAAAACTCACTGGAGAACAGGCCCATGTCAGACAAAACGGATACAAAGGACGTGTATGTGGCTAAAGCTAAGGCTCAGCTCGATCAGCTCAGTGCTCGAATCGACGAGCTGACGGTGAAAGCCGACTTAGCCAAGGCAGATGCAAAGGTCAAATATCAGGAGCAGCTTGGGGCGCTAAAATCAAAGCAGGCTGCCGCTAAATCAAGATTTGAAGAGCTTCAGGCAACAGCGGGAAACGCCTGGGAAGAGATGCAGGTAGGCGTAGAAGCGGCCTGGAAAGAGCTACAGACAGCGTTTGACCGGGCAAAGTCGGAGTTGGACTCGTCCGATTAGGGGGTTAGGAAGACAGGAGCTGAGCACTCCCGCCTGTGCCTGCCGCTATCGGCTATGGAGAAGAGTTAGCCCCTCCGACTCTTCTCTACAGTCTTGGTTTGCCGTCTTGGTTTGCCGTCTCGGATTTTCTGTCTCAATCTGCCATTTTAGTGAAAACAAATTAAAAAAATAGCTCTTTAGATAGAGGGTTACAGAGATAATCTCGCTCAGCATAGCCAGTATGTTTCCATGCTCTGGCTGCTGTGCAAAGCCTATCTCTTGGGATACCTCACATTGAGCCGCATATCCTGTTTTAAGACCGTAAAGTACAGCGACTAAGAACAACGCATGACAAATATTACCTCTGGTTCTGCCCCTTCTCAGGCTGAGTTAATTCTCAGAGCAGTGACGGAGAGTATGCCCGACATCGTATTTGTCAAAGACCTTGAGGGAAAATACATTCTCGCTAACGAGGCGGCAGCGAACTGGCTGCACACCACCGTTGAGGCGATGATGGGGCAAGACGATCAGGCGATTTTTCCGCCGCAGGTCGCTCAGCAGATTCAGGCGAATGATCAGCAGGTTTTGCGCTCGGGTCAGGCGACCACCTATGAAGAAGATATTGTTCAATCGGGGCAGGTGCGATCGCTCCTCACCACCAAATTTATTTGGCGAGATGCAGACGGACAGCCGCTCGGCGTAGCTGGCATCGCCCGAGACATCACCGACCGCAAACAGGCAACCACTGCCCTGCGCCGCAGCGAACAAAAGCTGCGCCAGGTAATCAACAGCTTGAACAGCTATGTTGGCGTAGTCACCCGCGAAGGCATTTTATCTGAAGTGAATCAGTTAGCCCTGGACACTGCTGGACTCAAAGCAGAAGAGGTGCTGGGCCTGCCTTTTGAAGAAACCTACTGGTGGGCTCATGCGCCTGAAGTTCAAGCGCAGCTGCGTGCCGCCATCCAGCAGGCGCTACAGGGCAAAACTGTCCGCTACGATGCGCAAGTTCGAGTGGGTGAGAACCAGCTCATCACCATTGATTTCAGCTTG
>JBBSNR010000387.1:0-3348 GCA_038260635.1 Phormidesmidales cyanobacterium | reverse complement strand
TTGGTGGTTTTGCTGGGCTGGGTGTGTCTGCGTCGCCCTTACTTTTTGCTAGAGTCGCAGCAGCTCACAGTCTATGGCCTGTTTGGGTTGCCTACCCGGCGCTATACCTTTGAGTCTTGGGAGGTGGTGAAGGCGGACAATAGGTGCATTTATATTGATGATGAGGGCATTACGAGAAAGGTGCCGGTGATTCCCTGGCTGGTCAAAACGAGCGATTGGCTGACGCTGCGTGAGCTGCTGTGAGGCAGTGACCGAATCAAGGCGTCTCGCTATTTTTTCGGCGCTGATATAGCACCCAGCCCACAAAGAAAATTGCCAGCAAAACAAGAACAACTTTGCCGACTGGCCCCAAAAAGACCGCGACTTTGTCATAGCTGGCACCGAGCCAAAACCCGGCCAGCGTCAGCAGCGTAATCCAGGCGAGAGAGCCTAGCGTGGAGTAAAACAAAAAGCTGATGAAGGGCATGTTGGCAATGCCGGGCGGCACTGATATGTAGGTGCGAATGCCGGGAATGAGTCGCCCTAAGCCCACTGCCCAGTAGCCGCCGCGCCGCGAAAACCATCGCTGTACTGACATCACTTCCTGGCTGGAGATGCCTAGCCATTTGCCGTGGCGGTCGGCCAGGGTGCAGATGCGGGTAAGCCCCAGCCACTTGCCAATGTAGTACCAGACCAGCGCGCCTAAGACCGATCCGAAAGTGCCAGCGGCGATCGCACTCAGCATATTCATCTCACCCCGAGCGACGGCAAACCCGGCCAGCGGCATAATCAATTCTGAGGGAATGGGGGGGATGACGTTTTCTAGCAGCATCAAAAAGGCGATGCCCCAATAGCCAAAGCTGGTAATGGCGGTCGTGATGTAGTCAGGAATAGTCAAAATAGGGGTGAGTTAGGCGAGCAACCCGAATTATGCGGCCTGACTGCGGGTCGTGTCATCTACCAACCAGCGCATTTTACGCCTCAATTGCCTCCACTCATGGCGTAAAGACCTACCATGAACATACACCTTTATGCTGACCTGGTAGGATACCCTAACCGCTTTTTATACTCACATGCGTTTCCATGTCTGATGAGTCTCCAGCTAGCGATTTGCAGCCACCGACTGACGGCGTCTTTCCGATTGTCGGTATTGGCGCATCGGCTGGGGGCATAGAAGCCTGCTCAGATCTGCTGCGATCGCTCCCAGTCGATACGGGCATCGGGTTTGTCATCATTCAGCACTTGGGGCCTAAGTCGCCCAGTATGCTGAGCCATATTTTGTCGCGGGTGACGGCGATGCCCGTGGCTGAGGCCACTCAAGCGATAGAAGTAAAGCCCAATCACGTCTATGTGATCCCGCCCAATATGCGGATGATGATCGCTGAGGGACGGCTTCAGCTTGCGCCGAGAGCGTCTGGCCCGCAGCGGTTTATGTCAATCGATATCTTTTTTAAGTCTCTCGCTGAAGACGGCGGCAATCGGGCGATTGGCATTGTTTTGTCGGGGCTTGATGGCGACGGCGCTCAGGGGCTAAAAGCGATTAAGCAGGCGGGTGGCATTTCTTTTGCCCAAACGCAAAACACGGCCCAGTACGGGGAGATGCCCAACTCTGCGGTTGAAACTGGCTTTGTGGATTTCGTTCTGTCGCCGGTTGAGATTGCCCGCGAGCTGACGAGCATTGCTCAGCACCCCTATGTCTTTCGGCCAGCCGCTGAGAAGTTTCCGGCTATAGAGAGCGGCTCGTCTGAGACCGGTCTGTCGGCGGTTTATGCGCTGCTGCGAGCCGCCACTGGTATTGACTTTAGCCAATATAAGCGGGCCACCTTTGAGCGGCGGATGGCCCGGCGGATGGCGCTGCACCGGGTAGATACGGTCGAAGCCTACGTTGAGTATTTGCAAGACCATGCGACTGAAATTAAAGCGCTTTACCACGACGTGTTGATTACGGTAACCAGCTTTTTTCGCGATCCAGAAGCGTTTGACTTCTTGCAAGAGACGGTTTTTCCTTCGCTGATTGAGCAAAAGGGGCTGGAGTCGCCTATTCGGATTTGGGTGGCGGGCTGTGCTACCGGGCAAGAGTGCTATTCGATTGCGATCGCCCTGTTTGAATATCTCTCTGAGCAAAACCTCAATCTCTCCATTCAGATTTTTGGCACAGATGTGAGCGAAGCGGCGATTGATGTCGCTCGTCAGGGCATGTACGCCGAAAATCAGGTGGCTGGCGTTTCGCCCGAGCGGCTACAGCGCTTTTTTACCCGCACCGAAGGGCGCTATCAAATCAGCAAAGCCGTGCGCGAGCTGTGCGTGTTTGCTCGCCAAAACCTGGGCAGCGACCCGCCGTTTTCTAATATTGACCTGACGAGCTGTCGCAACGTGCTGATCTACTTTGCGCCAACGCTACAGCAGCGAGTGCTAGCCATTTTTCACTACAGTTTGAATGGGGGCGGGCTGCTCTGGCTCGGCAGCTCTGAGAGCGTCGGTGAAACCTCTAAGCTATTTAGCACGGTGGATAAGAGGCACCGATTTTATAGCTGTGATGCGGTTGCCAATCGGCTCAATTTTGACTTTGTCACCAGTGACTACCAGGCGCTTAACCCCAGCAGCGCGGATCGGGCCACGCCGCCAGCCACCGCTAGCTACTCCAACGTGCAGCGCCAGGCCGATCAGATTGTGCTCAACCGCTACGCGCCGGTAGGCATCGTCATCAATGAACAGCTGGACATTCTGCACTTTCGCGGCGACACTAGCGCCTACCTGCGGCCCGCGCCCGGCGAACCTAGCTTTAGCCTGCTCAAAATGGTGAAGTCGGGTTTGGTGCTCGAACTGCGATCAGCGATTGATCAGGCAAAGGCGCAGGCGATCGCCATTCGCAAAGAAGGCCTACAGCTCGAAGACAACCCGCGATATATCGATATTGAGGTCACCCCGATTCGCAATCCGCTCTCACAGGAGCGCAGCTATCTGGTGCTGTTTGAAGAAGGGGAGCTAATTGTCTCTGAGTCGGCTGAATCCGCAGCAGGCGAGGAAGCATCGGGGCTAACCAACCCTGAAGTGATCCAGATAAAACGAGAGCTAGCTGCCACTAAACAAGAGCTGCTCGATACTCAAACCTATTTGCAAGCCACCGTCGAAGAGCACGATGTCACCAATCAGCGACTGACGACTGCTAACGAAGAAATCTTATCGAGCAATGAAGAGTTGCAAAGCACTAACGAGGAATTGCAAACTGCTAAGGAAGAAATACAGGCGGCTAACGAAGAACTTAAAACCACTAACGACGAACTGCAAAGCCGTAACGCCGATGGACGCGCTACTAATGATGATTTGCTCAACCTGCTGAACAATGTCAACATTCCGATCGTCATGCTC
>JBBSNR010000386.1:0-3352 GCA_038260635.1 Phormidesmidales cyanobacterium | reverse complement strand
GGATTTCTGCTTCGCTGAGCTGTTTTTTGGGCGGCTGTTTGCTCACGGCTATGCTACAAAAGAGTGGCTTGATTACAAGTTACTTGAATGACGGCATCGCACTGAAAAATATCTCTATTTTTTTAAGCCTGAGTAGTTACCTCTAGACAATAAAATGCGCCAACGCGCTGAATCTTTAGGTGAGAAAATCAGAGCGGAAGACGGTGTGGCTCAAGCCATTGAGATTATAAAATGCTATGGTTCCACCCTCACGTCTCAAAACCTATGACAGAGGCGGCGTGGTTAAAGACTGGGCGACACTACTTTGGGGCGATCTGATCGTCTCAATGCCTATCGTCATCCCACTACATTATGTGATGGCAAAGCCACTCCTTCGGAGTATCGCAAGCATGAACTCAACCCTCTCCGTTGCGGCCAGTATAGCCCCGAAAGTTAGCGTAGTTCACACTAAACAGGATAGCGCCTCCCGACTTCTTCTCTTTCTTTCTTTACAGTTGATTCATAGTAAAGAACTAAATACACACCCTGGTTTCCTTTCGTATTCTCCTCTACCCTTTCGGGAGTTTTCACTATGCAAGCTATCTCTGCTAACAACGCTTCACTTAACACCGTCAGCGGTGAGGCCCATAGGCAAGTCAGCAAGATTAAAAAGCCTACTCTAAATTTGGGCTCTAGTCATCCTGACGTAGCTGAGCTACAAACTCTTCTAAAGCGCTACGTTTCACCCACCGTTTCTGGCGGCACTTTCGACAACCGCACAGACTACGCGGTTCGTCTGTTCCAATACCGGATGTTTCTAACTGAAGATGGCATTGTAGGTAGTCGCACCTGGCTAGCGCTTTACACAGGCGCACCGGTTAACATGCCAATTCTTCGCCGGGGTAGCCAAGGTCAGCTTGTTAAAGCTATACAGGCAGCGCTTGCGGCCCCTGGTCATTTTATGACAGTCGATGGCGACTTTAATGACGCTATGCATTTTGGCATAAGAGCGTTTCAAGGCTATATGGGCTTAGCAGTCGACGGCATCGTAGGGCCTCGCACTTGGCATGCGCTGAGTAAAATTCGTTTAGAAGACCCGGTCGCGTCGATTACCCGGTTCGTTTTGCGCCGCCATAAAAAGCTGCATACCGAAGAGATTACGGATATTGCAGTGGCTCCTTATTCTCGCAGTCGGCTGCAAGCTGCTATTGCAACAGCTAGCCGCGATACGACGGTGAGGCTCTGGAGGAGTAACGGAACGTCTCTTGATTCGGTTTACACAGGTGATTTGGGAGCCGTTAGCAGCGTTGTTTTCCACCCTAGAAAGCAACAGATCATCAGTGGCACCTTTGGCGGCACCGTGCGCATCGCTAATTTCACAGCGTTTGATCCTATCGTCGAAACGACTGAGATTTTCCCGGCTAGGGGCGGCGGCATCCAGGATCTAGATATTGATCCAGCAGGCCGGTACATTGCAACGGTGACTAGTGAGAATGCTGGGCGCATCTTTGATTTCAAAGGCGCTCTACAACGCGAGCTATATAAGACTGACACTCGCTACGGAACGGCGGAATCTGTTGCGGTTAACTCTCGGTTCGATCAACTGGCGACGGTGAGCAATAATGGGGGTGCTCTTTTGTGGAATACGCCGCTAAACGCTAGCGTTGACCCGATTAATCTATCTTCCTCTCGGGCGGGCGATGCAGTCGTCTTTAGCCCTAACGGATACAAGCTAGCTGTTGCAAAAGGGCCCCTGTTGCAGATTTATGCTAACCAGCGACTGGTACTAACTAATCATCAGTTTGAGAGCGATATTCTGGCGATCTCCTTTAACCCTACCGGAAGATACTTAGCTGTCGGCAGCGCTGATCACAACATCTATATCTTCGATTTGCAAGCCAACGGTGGAGAGGGCGAAGTCGCCTTCACCCTTGAAGGGCATGACGCGCCCGTCAGCGCTGTTGCCTTTGGCAAAGGTCCCACCCGGTTCTCACATGACCGGTACCTACACAGCGGCGACAAAAGCGGACGGTTCATTAGCTGGCAGGTACTTCGGTACGACCCAGATTCTCAGGTTCAAATGATGGGTACAGATCCCGCTGCTGGTCAGCCATCTCCTGTTTAGCACTCATCACGTGTCACTCTTGACTCATCCTATGGTTGAACCACACCGGTTTTTCCGTTTTTTGCCTTCCACCTTGGGTTGCGGCTTCGCAAAGATATCAAACGCTGAAGGCTCCGCACGGTGCGATCGCCTGCACGGGTTTCCAAATTCAGATAATTGCCATTATCTTCCATAGACTAAAATAAAGGCTAACCGATAGTCATATTGATGGCTCAAAAGCGCTCCCCACAAAAGTAACACGAACCACTCAAACGGTACTTGCCGACTGAAGGCTGGTCGCAGTTTGGCGATTCCCTTGGAAGGCTTCGCCATCGCTTGCTCTATGCGTTGGTAGAGTTCCATAATTGAACTGGTTGAGTGTGGTTATTCAACCAGTATCGGACATGCCATGTCCTTTTGGGGATGGCATGTTCGTTGCTCTCTTTCTAATCCCACTCGAAGAAAAACTTCGCACTGTCTAGTTTTCTATATTGAAGGAGGGAATCTGTGCGAATTCTCCTTGTTGAAGACGATCCGGTCTTAACAGATATTTTGCTAGCGTCGTTGCAACAGCAGCGCTATGTGGTCGATACCGTCGATGATGGTCGCTTTGGTTTGGAATACGCCGAAAGCGATACTTACGATTTGCTGCTGGTAGATGTGGGGTTGCCTCGGTTAGACGGTATTAGCCTGACTCAACAGCTGCGGGGCAATGGCTGCGCTACGCCTATTTTGCTAATGACAGCCAAAGACGCGCCCGATGAGAAAATTCGCGGTCTGGATGCGGGCGCTGATGACTATCTGACCAAGCCGCTGAATATTGAGGAACTGCACGCCCGCCTGCGGGCACTGCTGCGCCGGGGAGAAGTCGCGCCCGCTTCAGCTCTTGAAATTGGACAGCTGCGGCTAGACCCGGTGAGCTGTGAGGTGACCTATGCGAGCAGTCTGCTCAAGCTCACGCCCAAAGAGTACAGTCTGCTAGAGCTGTTTTTGCGTAACCCTACCCGCGTCTTTAGCCGGGGCCATATTATTGAACATTTGTGGACCTTTGACGATCCGCCTTTGGAAGATAGCGTCAAGGCCCACGTAAAAGGGCTACGCCGTCGGCTCAAACAAGCGGGTGCCGGCGGCTGGATTGAGAATGTGTATGGTCTGGGCTATAAGCTCAGCCCGAAAGACGATGCGGACCCTAAGCAGGGAACCGAAGCGTCTGCTGCAAAGGCTGAGAGTGCCGCTACATCAACCGCTGCCGATGACACAGAGGCGTCG
>JBBSNR010000385.1:0-3373 GCA_038260635.1 Phormidesmidales cyanobacterium | reverse complement strand
GGAGCTCACAGCCTGACAGCTTTCCTGGTGTCAATGGCGCAGTGGACCCACTTCGACTCCATCCCGAACTCGATTGTGAAACATTGCAGCGGCGAAGATAGTGAGGGGGTTGCCCCTCGTCAAAATAGCTCGATGCCAGGTTCTATCATTAGCAAAAGCCCCTTCACCGAATAGTGGAGGGGCTTTTGTGTTTGGAGTTTAGATCTGTAAAATTAACCAATGTCTTTCATTCTTGCGACACGTCATTCTTGCGCTACATTGTGCTTTGCCTCCCAAGCAGCTCGCACCAGAGTAATCTCCTGATAGTCATAAGTTTCACCTACTGCTTCGCGGATGTTGCGTAGTGAATGAGGGCCTACTTCTGCGATCGCCTGATTGATCACAGACTGCCTTTCTACAGAAACCAATTTATCCATATCTACGCTGTATCCCGTTTCGATCAGCTTGGCCATATGTCCGTTGATCGTGCTTAGTCTGACGTTGCGCTTAAGCGCGATATCTGAAAGCGAAAGTCCGCTTGTATAGAGCTGATAAGTCGTTATCTGGGTAGCAGTGATGTCGGCTTTTGAGGCCGGTTCGGGCGTAGTTATGGTCGCTTCCTCAGTGGCCCCTACCTCTAGCCCATTGGCTTGGCAAAATTCACGGATGGTATGTGTAAAGACCTCTCCATACTGAGTAAGTTTGCGGTTGCCAACGCCAGAAATTTTTGAAAATGCGGCCGATGTCTGGGGCTTGTTTTGGGCCATCTGCCGCAGGCTGGCGTCAGAGAAGACGATATAGGGCGGTACAGACTGCTCGTCAGCCAGATTTTTGCGCAGAGATCTCAGCTTACTCATGAGCAAGCTGTCCTGTGGGGTGAGCTCTACGTGAGCTGCTTTTTCGATAGACGCAGCCGATTCTGTCGCGTCTGGTGCTGTCACTTGCTGGGACACCGGTATCTCGACAGATATCTGTTTCTTTAAAATGCGATTGCTATCGGCGTTGAGTCTAAGAACGGAATAGCCGTCAGTTGTTTCCTCTAAGTAGTCTTGGTGAATCAAGGCGCGGCAGAGCATCCGCCATTCATCGGCGCTACGGTCTGCACCGATACCGTGTGTAGAAAGCTGGTCATGGCTCAATTCAAGGATGCGCTTTTTGCGGGAGCCTCTCAGGACATCGATCACATGATTCATGCCGAAGCGCTGGTCGCAGCGATAGACGCAGGAGAGGAACTTTTGCGCCTCAACGGTCCAGTCTTCGACGGGAGCCGGGTTCAAGCAGTTGTCGCAGTTATCGCAGGGCGCATCGAAAGATTCACCGAAGTAACCTAGCTGAATTTTACGGCGGCAGACTGAGCTTTCGGTGTAGTTGATAATTTGGCTGAGCTGCTGCTGGGCAATGCGCTGTTCGTTGGGGTCGTTTTTTTGGCCGATCAGGTACTTGACGGTATGAACATCTCCCCAGCCAAAGAGGATGGTGCATCTAGCGGCTTCGCCATCGCGACCTGCGCGGCCAGCTTCTTGGTAATAGCTTTCGAGATTACGGGGCAGATCGTAATGGATGACGAAGCGAACATCGGGTTTATTGATTCCCATGCCAAAGGCAATGGTGGCGACAATAATCTGAACGTCGTCGCGAATGAATTTGGTCTGGTTAACCTCTCGCTCTTCGGCGCTCAGCCCAGCATGGTAGGGCAAGGCTGAAATGCCGTCTTGCTGTAGCTGAAAGGCGACTTCGTTGACCCGCTTACGGCTGAGGCAGTAGATGATGCCTGAGCCACGTTCTGTGCCCTGATGCTGTTTGACGGTTTTGAGCAGCTGGGTATATGGCTGTTTAGATTTTTGGCTGACTTCGTAGTAGAGGTTTTGGCGGTTGAAGCTGGAGACATAGACTTCGGGGTCGGCGAGTCGAAGCTGCTGCACGATGTCTGTGCGGACTCTCTGGGTAGCTGTGGCAGTGAGGGCGATGATTGGGATTTGCGGGTAGCGCTGCTTAAGTTGAAAAAGCTGGCGGTATTCGGGGCGAAAGTCATGCCCCCACTCTGAGACGCAGTGGGCTTCGTCAATGGCGAAGGTGCTGATGCCGACTTTTTGGCCAAGCTGCTCTAAAAGGTCTATGAAGGACGGCGTGAAGAGTCTTTCGGGGGCGATGTAGAGAAGTTTGATATCGCCTGCGAGTAAAGCATTTTGGCGTGATCGCACTTCGTCCGGCGCGAGCGTGCTGTTTAAAAAGGTAGCCTCAATACCGTTATCTCGTAGGGCAGTCACCTGATCTTGCATCAGGGCAATCAGCGGTGAGACGACGATAGTCACCCCGGCTCTCAGCAGGGCTGGCAGCTGATAGCAGAGCGATTTTCCCCCGCCGGTTGGCATAATCACCAGCACATCTTTATTCTTTAAGACTCGCTCAATGATAGGTCGCTGATCAAAGCGAAAGCACTCATGGCCAAAAAAGTGCTTGAGAGCGTTTTCTAGTGAAGAGAACTGGAGTGACTGGGCTGAAATACTCATGCGAGGGGATGTTTAGATGCAGAGACTGTCCTTTGGAGCCACGGCTTTAATCGGAGCCCCTTAGTACAGCATAGTCAGAAGTCGGACCTGATAACAGATTTCCCTGACCACTCCACACACTAGCCGGGTGAACCAACATTGAGACGCATGGTTAACTTATGTAAACATTATGACGTCAAGCCATCACGACGGCTTGACAGCACTGTTTGGGCTCGCTAAGCTAACAACCATATCTGGGTCACATTATTTAAGTCCGATATGCCAGCTAAGCAAAAGGTTACGTTATATATTTCAGATGACCTGCACCGGCAGTTCAAGATTCGCTCGGCAGTGGATGGTGAAACAATGTCATCTATGGCTCAGCGCGCTATGGAGTTTTACCTGGGACACGCCGAATTAGTTGAAAATTCTGACGAGGCTCACGGTCAGACTCATCGCATTCACACCTGCCCCGAGTGTGATGCTGCCATAGCCGTGCGAGATGATGGCTTAGCTCTGATTGGCGATCACGCTAAGCGGCAGGTCGAAAATATGACGGGGCTAGAACGCATTTCTGAGCTGAGTGCGGACGCGCCAAGTCCTAAGGAAGGGGAGCCAAGTTTAGACGAGGGAGAGCTCATTACCTGCTAGGCCGGATCTAAATCAGCCACAGATTACTGTGTATTGTTAGCCCCGCTACGGAATAGTTGTTGTTTTTGTTTTAGCCTGTTATTTCTGTTTTAGATAGATGTCAAGTCGTCTTATTTGGGGGCGATCGCTATGAGAGAAGAGCTAAGCGTATTAATTCAAGCTCAATATCCGCTAATCTATCTGGTCACCTTTGAAGAGGAAAGAGCAGAGCGGACGATTGCGACCCTTGCCCAGCAGCGCCCACAGCAGCGCAT
>JBBSNR010000384.1:0-3387 GCA_038260635.1 Phormidesmidales cyanobacterium | reverse complement strand
GTGCGTCAGCTGTATGACGAGTACGGCATTTCTACCCTTTTAGTAATGGGGGGCAGCAGTGATTATTTTGGCGTAGCCGATACGGTGATTGCCATGGAAAACTATCAGCCGCGAATAGTGACCGAGCAGGCTCAAATGATCGCCCGAGCAGACCCCAACCAGCGGCAGCCAGAAGGCGGACAGCACTTTGGCAGCATCACCCCTCGGGCCATTTTGCCCGACAGCTTACCCATCGCCAAGGAAAACCGCTCGCTGAAAATCAAGGCCCGCCAAGACTCACTCATGCTAGGGCCTGAGACCATCGATCTGAGGGCAATCGAGCAAATTGTTGAAGTTGATCAGGGGCGGGCGATCGCCCAGGCCATCGTCTATGCCCAGCGCTACTATTTCGACAGACAGCGGCCTTTTGACGAAGTGTTAGACCGGGTGATGACAGATATTGAGCGAGGTGGGCTCGATGCCTTGTTAGCAGACAGAGCCTCAGCCACCGAAAGCTGGCTTGTAGGGAACTTAGCCACCTTTCGCCGATTTGAGCTAGCAGCTGCTATCAATCGGTTGCGATCGCTGAAAATTGCTCAAATTTCTTTGCCTACGGCAAGCTCAGATTAAGAACTTATTAAACCCTGCGCCGAATGGAGACAGAGTCGATAAGGTGTAGGCAAGATACCTCCTAACTGCGTCTCAGCTCCACCCGTCTCACTCCTTGAAGGAGGTACAGGTGGAGCTTTTTCTGTAAGAACGCTCGTCTCTTAGCGAAGAGGCGACAGATTTTTTCATTCCAGTGGGCTAGTTGTAGCCTACGAGTTCTGAGCAGGCATCACCGGGCGTTCCTTCTGCGATGCAGCCTTCCCAGGTAATCCGCTGTACCAGGGGAGCCGGTAGCTGATCGGCATAGGTCAAGGCTTGGTCAAACAGCTCAACGCTCTCACTTTTGTTGCCCTGACGAGCTAGGAGCTGCGCTTTTAGATAGAGCAGTTCGGGGTTTTCAGGAGCCGCGCCGAGGGCCTGATTGACAGCAGATATGGCTTCGTCATACTGCTCTAAATCGCGGTAGCCAATGGCAATCCCGCGCTGACTGAGATAGATCGGGCTGCCGTGCTGATCCATCCGGGCGATCGCCTCTTCCGGATTAGAGAAAGGCAGATTGACCGCTAGCATCAGATCCATGTAGCCCTTGAGCAAATTTAGCTCTGGATCATTAGAATCGATGCTTTCGGCATCATCGAGTTCGCTGAAGACGCGCTGTAGCATGGCCAAGGCAGTTGGCGTACCTCGGGCGACGCCTCGGGTTTTGAGCACATGGGCACCTTCTAAAAAGATACCGACTGCCGTATATAGATGACCCCGCAGCGGGTCACTAGCCACTAAGCCCTGGGCCTTAGATTTGGTCAGCGCAGCGCGGTTGGCAACCTCATCCCAGTCGGCATCGAGATAGGCCATCGAAGCAAGCATGGCATGAACCAGCGGCTCATCAGCTTCGGTCGTTTCAGCCTCTCTTAAATATTCGCGAGCACTGACATAGTCGCCGTCTTTAAAGATGGCTTTAAACGCCGCTTCTGTTTGGTCGCCAATGTCGTGAGGTGAAGTCGTCCTAAAGGGATCGGCAGCTAGCGACGGCAGCGCCACGCTCAGACTCAGCCCTAAGGCCAGTAGTCCGCTCCCAAATCGGGTAGCTAGTTTATGGACAGATCGGCTCGGGCGCGAGCGTAGTCGAAATAGCGACATGGTGTGAGGATTGTGAGAGGCCATCGTATTTGGTGCGAAGCGGTACGGCAATAAACTGTGCCCAAAACGATACACAACGTAGCTATGGATAGTTGGGCATACCTTCTTCGGCTAAAGTATATCCAGCCAATTTTGGCGATCGCGCGTAGGTTGTGGAGATCTCACAGGTGGCATAGCGCCAAGGCACAGTCGCTAATTTCTACATCCTTCGTTTCCTTTCATCCGAATTATTTTGGCTATTATCCTCGCAGGCGATCGCAGCGGCACTGGCAAAACGACCCTCACCCTGGCCCTACTCGCCGCCCTCAAAAAACGTCGTTGCCAAGTCCAATCTTTTAAAGTTGGGCCAGACTATATTGACCCGATGTTTCACGCGGCTGTGACGGGTCGGCCCTGCTACAGCTTAGATCCGGTGCTGACCAGCGAAAGCTACGTGCAGCAGAGCTTTGCCAATCACTGCACCGATGCTGACTATGCGGTGATTGAAGGCGTCATGGGTCTATTCGATGGCGCAACGGGCGTAGACGATACGGCGAGCACGGCTCATATTGCTCGGCTGCTGAATTTGCCGGTGCTGCTGGCGGTCGATTGTGCTCGGATGTCCAGATCGCTGGCGGCCCTGGTTCAGGGCTATAGAACCTTTGACGCTCGGGTAAATGTGGCGGGCGTGATTTTGAATCGGGTCGGGAGCGATCGCCATCTACAGCTGTTGCGTGACGCCCTGAACGCGATCAATATGCCTATCTTCGGCGTATTTCGTCGAGAAAAAGATATTCAGCTGCCCGACCGCCATCTGGGGCTGGTGCCAACCGGGGAAGTTAGTGGGTTTGGGCAAATTGCTGAACGGCTGGCTGGGTTGGGGGAGCGGTGTTTTGATTGGGGGAGGTTGGAGCCGCTGTTGGTCGCGGATGTGGCTAACGCCTGCGGCGACGCTTTGCCAACGACTGCGCTCAGCCACCGGGAGAGGCAGGAGGAGGGGGAGAGCAGAGTGAGGATTGCGATCGCTCGTGATTCAGCTTTTAACTTTTACTATCCCGATAATTGTGAAACGCTGGAAGCGCAGGGCGCAGAGCTGGTTTATTGGAGCCCGCTTAACGATGGGAAGCTGCCTGAGGCCGATGGGCTCTACTTTGGCGGTGGTTTTCCAGAAGTGTTTGCGGCTCAGCTGAGTAGCAATAAACCGATGATGGCGGCGGTTCGGCAGGCGATTGGATGCGGCGTTCCTACCTACGCAGAGTGCGGCGGGCTGATGTATCTCAGCCAGACTTTGACTGACTTTGAGGGTCAGGCTTGGCCGATGGTGGAGAGCATTCCACAGACGGTAAAGATGGGTGGGCGGTTGGTATTGGGCTATCGGCGGGCGATCGCCCTTCACAACGGCCCCCTACTCAAAAAAGGACAAGCTGCTATCGGACACGAATTTCATAAATCTGCTGTAGTAGAAAAGCTAACCCAGCCCGTTTACACAGCACAGCGATTTTGGGGCGAAGTGCAGCAACCCACCTCAGAGGGCTATCACCGACCCCACCTCCACGCCTCCTACGTTCACCTGCACTGGGGTGACCGGCCAGACATTGCCCAAAGATTCATTCAGCAGTGCGAGCAGTTCAAAAAACGCTAGCCAATTCTCTCCACCACATCCGCTAGCGCTGCTTTTGCATC
>JBBSNR010000383.1:0-3391 GCA_038260635.1 Phormidesmidales cyanobacterium | reverse complement strand
CTGGCATTAGGGCTGCTTGCTGTCAGCAAAAAGGTTGGTATAGATAGCTCATTTGCCTGGCTATTATTGGCGGGCGGGCTCTTTTTAGCCGCTGACAACAACCCCCAGAGCATTGCCGCTGGCGAGTGGTATGTCGGGGGGGTGGAAGCTAAAGCTGTGGCCTACGCGCTGGCTTTTTTGGCGATCGCTCTGATGCTGCACGGCAGATACCTTTGGATGGCGCTCTTATTTGGGCTGGCCACCTCCTTTCACGTTTTGGCCGGGGGCTACCCGATGATGGCTGCGACCAGCTATCTTCTATTTCGGCGGCGATCGCAGCTGACGGGCCGAAACCATATTGGCCTTGTAGTGCTGATTTACCTGCTCGGGGCAGTATTTGCGATCCCGGCTGTCGTCAACCAGCTAATTAGCTCAGGGCCGCTCGGATCGCTGACGCCATCATTTATCTATGTTTTTGTCCGTCTGCCCCACCATCTCAATCCAGCCATCTGGCCTGCCAAATGGTGGATCAACCTGACTTTTTACCTGTCAATTTTAGTCATTAGCCTTCATCTAATCAAAAAAAAGACCCGGCTGAGCAGTTCCTCACCCAGTGTTGCCTCAAGCGTTTCATCCTGTTCTGAACTATTCGAATTCACGCTGATCGCGCTAATTCCTTTTGGCATAGGTCTACTCATTTCGCCTTTCGACCAGCAGGGAACCTATCTTCAGTACTATCCCTTTCGGTTCGGCGATATGTTTTTGCCTTTCAGCACCTGCCTACTGTTTGCCTGCGCCCTACAGTATAGATGCGCCCAGTACAGCTTTCTCAAACGCTCTTCAACGCTCGCACTCACTGTTTTGATCGGTGTGTTCCTAACGCTTAAAACAGTAGAGTTCAAACAAGAGATCAGCGCACTCTCAAACTTCCCAAGCTTGCAGCCCGATCAGGCAGAACTCTACCGTTGGGTTGGCAGCCATACCGAGCCCTCTGCTAAATTTGTTATCCCGCCCTCTTCCAACATGGCCGAATTTACCTGGATGACCGAGCGGCCTACCCTGGTAAGTTGGAAGCTTTTACCTCAGACCAAAGCTGGAATAATGGAGTGGTATACCCGACTTGGCGATGTTACCGGTGACCCCGATCTATCATCAACTATCGCCCTCGGCAACGATACCCCTATATTTGCACAGGTCGAAAATATACTTACGGACAAATATCAAAGTCTAGAGGGCTCTCAGGTAAAAGCACTTTTGGAGAAATATCGGGCCAGCTATTTCTTAACCTCCTCAGACACTTCATTAACGCTGCCTATTGTGTTTAGGAACAGTTCGTACACCCTGTATCGCAGCGCCGACTGAGAAACTGTCTTCTGCCTTCCACCTATTTTAGCCAGCCTTTTTGCGTCGCTTCAAAAACAGCCTGAATGCGCGTTCTGACCGATAGCTTTTGGAGCATATTTTTGACGTGAAATTTGACTGTTCTCTCACTGATGTAAAGCTGTTCGGCAATATCTTTATCTCTTTGTCCTCGGGCCAGCAGTTTGATCACCTCTTGCTCCCGCTCTGAGAGTGGGGAACCCGATAGCGGAAAAATATCAGCAGCAGAGCCGTTAAAGGCGGCTGGTGAATCGGTTTGCTGCGGCAGCCGGAGGCGGACTTGCCTCACCTTTTGATTGGCGCTGAGCTGACTTTGAAAGAGGCCTCCCAGTCCACTGGCGGCGGTGATGATGCTCTCGTATACCTGGTCTGGGATACTGTCAGCAGAGGGCTGAGAGGTATCTGCCGCTAGCATGGCCTCTAAGGTCACGGCGTCTGCTTCATAAACCAGACGGCAGTAGTGACAGGATAGCGCTGCAAGCTGTTGAGCCGTTTGAATTAGCAGCTGGGTCACGCTGGGCGAGAGGGGTTGCTCCGTGCCGAGCAAGCTGAGCTTTTGCCTGCCCAGAATATTAGCGAGCTGTTCAGATAGGCTGTCGGCCTTTACTGCCGCAGACTGTTGCGCTATGGCCTGATGGTTGAGGGCACTGGCCAGTGCGCCAGTTACTGACATGCTGAGTATCTGTAAAACTTCTAAAAATTCAGGTGCCATCTGAGCATGACTAAAGACAGCCAAAACGCCAATAGCCTGGTCTTTGACCATCAGCGGCAGTCCGGCAAACCCTTGAATATTGTTGTCAACGGCCCACTCTCTGTCTTTTACCCACTCTTCGTCTGCCAGGCAGTTGCTCAAGAACGGAATGCAGTGCTGCGCAATCTTACCCACTTTAAAGGCACCCATGGGGACACGCGCAAAAGACCCATCCAGCCGAGTGTAGAGGCCAGATGAAGCCACTAGGCGAAGAGCGGTGCGATCGCGATTTACCAGCCAAATGCGAGCAAAGGTGCAGTTCAAGCGATCTACCAGGCCATCGGTAACGCAGGTGGCGATCGCATCGGCCTCAAGCCAACCGGTGAACTGTCGGACCAGCTCTCCACAGAGCTTTAGATCAAACAAAAGTCGTGAAGCATCTAAATCAGTAGCGGTGAGTTTGGGCACTGAATCAGACTGCTGTAAGAGAACAGTACCCTATCTAAGCTCAAATCGGTGACAGAGACTGTAGCCGTGGTTACTCCTCACTTGAGCTAACCTGGCTGCTTCCCTCCCTGTGAAAGCTCTGAACGTAGCTGATGATAGGCCGCGTACAGGCCGCTGATCAGGCTGTACCAGTGCAGCCGCAGCTCACACATAGAGACCAGGTCATTGCGATAAATTTCTCGCCAGTGCTGCAATGCATATATTCCCAGCCGCTTAGCGTCGTAGCAGAGGTGCGCCAAGCCCATCCCAGGGCGCTGCCAGGGACTGTAGTTCATCATTCGCAGTGGATACCGGCTCAGCCCAATACCCCGAAAGAGTCGAAACAGATACTTGCGGCTCAGCCGCTCCTTGGGAATATCGTGCCAGATTACCATCTCCGGGTTGTACCAGATTGGGTAGCCTGCTTTGCGGATATAGGAAAGTGTTTCTACATCTTCTCCTTTCGCTGCCAAAGAGTTTTTGCGAACGCCTGATAGCACCGGTATCTCAGGGACATACTGACGCCAGAGAGCTGTTCGGATGACCATGCCCGCCCCAGCTGGCAGTACGCCTCGTTTGGCCGGGTAGGGAAACGCTTCTTCGCCCCGCTCAATAACGGCCAGGCAGGGCGCAATCCGGTCAAAATTTGGCGGCGGTGAGCTTTCAAAGCGGCTGCGGATGCGACTGCCGTAGGCTCCCGCTTCAGGATGCGCCTGGCCAAACAAACAGACAGAGCGCACCCAGTCCTCTGCGGGCAGGTTGTCATCATCTAAAAAGCCAACCAGCTCTCCTCGCGCCCCTTGAATGGCTCGCCGTCTGGCAAAGGCCAACCCCTGTTCGGCTTCAAACTCGTAG
>JBBSNR010000382.1:0-3394 GCA_038260635.1 Phormidesmidales cyanobacterium | reverse complement strand
GCCCTACTACGGCATATACAGCGTACCACTGGGCCACCTTGCGCAGCTCACCGAGCCTTTCCCATGCCTCCATACCCATGATCAGCATCAGTATTGAAAGCAGGCCGCGAAAGAGAGGATCGTAGAAGTCTTCAAAGACACTTTCAGGCTGGGTTATCAGACCTAGCACGATGCCGAGCAGCAGTGCCGATAAGGCATAGCCCTGGAGGCTTTCCTTCACAATAGGCCAGATCTTGACCCGCCCGTCTGGGACACCGTCCGGCTCGCCGGAATACCCACCTAGAGTCCCGCCTGACTCGCTAGGATACCCGCCTGTGGTACCACCCTGCTCGCTGGGTATAGTACCGCCTGACTCACTGGAATACCCACCTGCGGTAACGCGCTCCTTGCTGAGATATTGCTCATTTTTAAGATACTTTTTGCGCTTCTGCTTGCGGGTATAAATGCTGGCCAAGACGATCGCCGTCACGAGCGCTGGGATATCCATGAAGGGATAGAGTGCCGGAGACCAGGCCTCATAAAAAGTGCCTTGCCCCTCTAGTGTTGATATGGCAGCGGCGAGGGTAGAGCCACTCACCGCACCGAACAAGCCCCCGGTCGCAAGGGCATCCACAGTTCTGATTTGCGGCAGCTTGCCCAATGTGTAGTTCGCGATGAACACGGCAAGGATCCCTATTACCACGGCGAACAATGCGGGCAACAGCATCTCCACCAGATTGGCCTCGCGGATTGAAATGCCGCCCTCCAGTCCGACGGTAATAAGCAGCATGAAGACGATGACCTTGTAGATCGCGTCTGGAATTTTCAGCTCGCTACCGAGGGCGGCAATAACCACACCCCCGAGTAAGAAGCCGAGTGTCGGCGACTGCAACTGCGCCACAAAGCGCATCAAGAATTCGGACAAAAAATCCACTTTTTAATTTCTCCTTGATCAGGTATTAAGGGGCAGGACAGCAGGCAAGCGTGGCCTCGAATAGTCTTGTATTACAAAAGGTCGTCAAAAACGTCGAGGCACTTTGACACCGAGGGGTGCTGCCAAAAGATTGACTAAAGTGAATCGTTTTCCTGCCTCTCATTAAGTAAAGTCTATCCTATTGTGTGCACGAATCATTTACGAGATTTGTTAAATCCGGAAAGAATCATCAGATCCAATTCATCAGAAAAGTTTCTTTCTACCCTGTTGATATGTTTCCAATCAGTTTAAGGCGCTCAGCAGGGGACACTCAGCACCTAATTAATACCTGACCGCAGGGAAGAGAGTAAATATCTTCGGACTTAGTCAATCCAGAATATAGAGTCGTCGGGTGAATGGTGTGCACCATTCGCCGCAGACGGGCTTGTAGTGGCTGTACGAGGAGGTGCAGCAGAAGATTTTGAACCAGCTGGTAGATAGAGAGAGATGCCAATAGTAGCGATAGTAATTCCCAATCCTATGCCAGCGACAAAGGCCCAGCCGTGGCTGGGTTCTAGAGTGCAACGCAAACGGCGATCGCCATCGTAAATATGCACAGCCCACCCTTCACTGACAGCGGAGGTAAGCTTCAAGTCCTGCTTTAAATTTTTCATGGATAGATTCCTTCTTCTGGCTGGATGTGAGAAAAATTAAATAGTGGCTGCGGCGATCACCCCGACAGCGCTGTCGCCAACTGCCTTGACAGTATAGTGACGCGATCGCTTCTCCGAATGGTGCTACTGATGCAGCCTATGGATGCTATAGAAATGTCAACAGAACAGACTGTCTCGTGGCGGTGGAGAGTCTCTGCCAGGGCTTCAATCTACCTTCGACTTAGCGTCTTTGAAGTCTTTAATCGCCAGGAGGCAGTAAAAAGGGCTTCAGAGAGCTGTCTTGGCGCTCGGCGAGACTTAGTTGGAGTTGCCTCTAATAATGTCTGATCTATATGTAGAAGTAAAATTTAAATCTCGGAATTTTTGGATAAGTTTTGCCTATGCTTCTGCAAATGTAGACAGTGTGCTAATAGCTAAGGCAAAGCAGTGACAGGTCATGTGTCGGATGGCCTATATTCGTTTATATTCGCTTGGTAGATATTAAATTTGGCTATGCTTTTGCTAGGGTTAACGCTTGTGCAGGTTTGCTTGGATGGCTCAGGGATATAATCTTCTTTACCAGCGTTATCGTCTGATTGCTTTGGTCGTATACGGGGCGGTGCTTTTCGCGGGGCTGGTAGACTGGATATACGGTGGTCTGGGGCCGAAGACTATTATCACGGCACCTGAGAGTCTTCGCTTTTTGATTTTTGTGATGGCTGCGATCGCCCTAATTGCTTTAGAACTATTGGGTGTGGGCAAAGCTAGTTTTGTCGATCTAAACAGGGTTGAGCTATTTCCTTTTGCCGTCAGACTGTTGCTGTTTATCGCGGCCTGTCTGGTCACCGACCTGAACTATTCGCAAATTCTCTTTCTGCCAATTCTTTTGTATAGCCACCTGGCCGTCAATCGACGCTTGAGCTACTTTATGGCGGTTTTAGGGGTGGCGGCCCTGTTTGGATTAGACGCGGCCCGGATTGATTTTATGAGTCTGCCCTCGCCACCCGGAAATTTACCTCCGTCAGCCGGTGGACTAGCCAACAAGTTGCCGCCCAAAGGGAGTAGCCTCGTTGATAGCAGTATGGGCTCGCTGATCACGCTGCTGTTTACCCTTTTATTAGCCCGAGCGATGTCTCAAGCGATTCAAGCGCAGCAAAAGCTGACCGGCCTATTTGCCTCACTCGAAGCTTCCCACGCTCAGCTAAAGCGATATTCTGGCCGGGTGGCAGACTTAGCGGCGACCGAGGAGCGCAATCGTTTAGCCCGCGATATTCACGATAGCCTGGGGCATCATTTGGCCGCTATTAATATTCAGCTAGAAAAGGCCAATGCCTACAGAGAGCGTGATCCAGAGCGTGCTTATGAGGCTGTAAAACATGCCCAACACGCGGTACAAGATGCTTTAAAGGATGTCCGCAAGTCGGTCACCAGTCTGCGTCAAGAGGGGAATACGTTCTCTTTTCAAACGTCTCTGAATGATTTGATCCGACGAATGCACCATAGCGATCTCGATATCAGCCTTACCCAAACAGGAGATAGCTCGCACTACAGCAGGCTGAAGCTAATGACCTTGTACCGGGCAATTCAGGAAGGGCTGACCAATGTGCATAAGCACGCTGAGGCCAGTAAAGTTGCGATCGCCCTAAATTTTGGAGAACAAACAGCTTCTCTGAAGCTCACAGATAATGGCTGTGGATTTAACGTCACCGACTGGGAAGTAAGAGAAAACGATCACCAGGGACTAATGGGCTTGCAGGAACGTCTAAGCTTGGTCGGAGGGAGTCTTCTCATCAGCAGTCAGCCGTCTGCAACAACGCTTATGATTAGCATTCCTCAGACCAGTTCTCTC
>JBBSNR010000381.1:0-3403 GCA_038260635.1 Phormidesmidales cyanobacterium | reverse complement strand
GACTTCTGCCCAAACTTGCTTGAGTTGGGAAATAGCGCGATCGCGCTTCTCAGCCGTATATCCCTGCCGGGCCACAAACCGCACGGCGTAGATAATTCCTATGACTTGAAATAATCCTGCCAGCCCCGGTACGTCATCAATGGCATCCAGCATAGATCCCAGCACCTTAATGGTCATAACGCCGCCTAATAGGATCGCCAGGGAAAAGGCGGGCTTTTTATAGTCACTGAAGAAGCTGTCAAAATATCGCATTGGTTGATCTAGAAACTGTGACGTGGCGTCAGACAGTCGCTGCCAGAGCGTGACAGACTGAGCGTTCAGCGGAGTTCCTATTTCAACCATTTCTTCGGCTTCGGCGATCGCCAAAGTCTCAGCCGTAGCCTCATGCGTTGGCGCAAAGTCAGTGTCGCCAATAGTCAGGCTTTCTACCCTCGCCATTTGTTGAATGTAGGAGCGGGTGGCCCGGAGGATTTGCAGCTCAAGGTCGCTGTCCGTCTTCAGCAGCGTCTCAATTTTGGCAGAGGGCTTGATGCCCGCCTCAGCCCGCAGGTTGCGAATGGTGCGAATAGTGTCAATCAGCAGCTCAAACTCCGCTTCCAAATCCGAGTCGATCTGCTGAGCATCGGCTACCGGATAGCGCTGAACAGCTAAACAATCGGCTGTGTCTCCATCAGTTGAAGCACCCGTCAGCGTGTGCCACAGCTCCTCAGTAATGTGCGGCATAAAAGGATGCAGCAGCTTGAGAATGCCCTCCAGCACGTAAGCCAGGGTTTGCTGAGCGGTGTACTTGGTCTCACCGTCGCCATACAGCCGGGGCTTAACTAGTTCAATGTACCAGTCGCAAAAATCGCCGCGCGTAAATTCGTACAGCTCTTTTGCCGCTTCGCCCATGCCGTAGTCGTCTAGCTGCTGTCGCGCCCGCTCAATTGTCTGGTGATAGCGGGAGAGAATCCATCTATCCGCCAGCTCTAGAGGCGTCCCAGTGCTGCCCGGCGTTCCCAGGATGGCGGGCGTTTGGCCGCCTAGATTCATCATGACAAACCGAGACGCATTCCACAGCTTGTTGGTAAAGTTGCGCGAGGCTTCTACCGCCAAAGATTCATCGGTTTTGCGGTCATAGTCCAAGCGAATATCTTGCCCGGCTCCGGCCACTTCGCGCACCAGCGTATAGCGCAGCGCATCGGTGCCATATTTATCAATCAGCACCATCGGGTTGATGCCATTGTTTTTGGACTTTGACATTTTTTGATTGTTTTCATCTCGCACCAGCCCGTGAATATACACCGTGTCAAACGGCATTTGGCCAGTGAAGTGCCCAGCCAACAGAGTCATCCGGGCCACCCAGAAAAAGATGATGTCAAACCCGGTAACCAGCGTCTGGGTGGGGTAGTAAACCTGATAGTCGGGCGCGTCGGTATTGGGCCAGCCCAGGGTAGACATTGGCCACAGCCCAGAAGAAAACCAGGTATCTAGCACGTCTGGGTCTTGGCGCAGCTCTACTTCGCGGCCTGTTTCCTCAGCCGCTTTATTCAGCGCCTCGGTTTCGTTCATCGCGACAACAAAAGGCGTATTGTCGGTAATTTCGCCGTTGGTCTCGCTGACAATATACCAGGCCGGAATCTGGTGGCCCCACCACAGCTGACGAGAGATGCACCAGTCTTTGAGGTTCACCAGCCAGTCGCGGTAGACTTTTGTCCAGCGGTCGGGCACGAACTGCGGGTCTTGCTGCTCGTCTAATGCGGCCAGTGCTTTATCGGCCAGCGGGCGAATTTTGACGAACCACTGGGTGGAGATCAGCGGTTCAATGGGGACTTTGCCGCGATCGCTATACGGCACCGAATGCCGATAGTCTTCTCGCTTGACCAGAAAGCCTTCCGCTTCCAGGCGGTCTACGATGCGATCACGCGCCTCAAAGCGATCTATGCCTTCAAACTCACCCGCATTTTCATTCAGCGAGCCATCTTTATTGAGAATATTAATCACCGGCAGATCGTGCCGTTTGCCCATCTCAAAATCATTCGGGTCGTGAGCGGGCGTCACCTTCACGCAGCCCGTCCCAAACGCCGGATCGACAAATTCATCGCCAATAATCGGAATTTCGCGCTCCATAATCGGCAGCGTCAGCGTTTGGCCAATCAGGTGCTGATAGCGCTCATCACTGGGGTTAACCGCTACTGCCGTATCGCCTAGCATTGTCTCGGGCCGGGTGGTGGCCACCTCTACCGAGCCGTCACCGCTGCTCAGCGGATAGCGCAGATGCCACAGATAGCCATCGACTTCTTTGTTTTCTACTTCCAGGTCAGACACCGCCGACTGGCTGGCCGGGCACCAGTTCACCATGTAGCTGCCCCGGTAGATCAGCCCTTCGTTATGAAGCCGATTAAAGGCAGTGAGCACGGCTTCAGAGAGCCCTTCATCCATCGTGAAGCGCTCACGCGACCAGTCTACCGAAACGGCCAGCTTGCGCAGCTGACTGACAATCGTGCCGCCTGATTCGGCCTTCCACTCCCAGGCCCGCTCCAAAAACTTTTGCCGCCCGACATCTTCGCGGGTCTTGCCTTCATCGGCAAACTGACGCTCTAATATCGTCTGCACAGCGATGCTGGCATGGTCAGTGCCGGGTAGCCATAGCGTATTGCGCCCTTTCATCCGCTGGTAGCGTACGATCGTATCGATCAGCGTATGTTCAAAGGCGTGGCCCATGTGCAGGCTGCCCGTGACATTTGGCGGCGGCATCATCACGCAAAAGGATTCACCGCCCCGACTGGGGTCGGCTTTAAAGACTTCCCTCTCTTCCCAGTACTCCTGCCATTTTGTCTCGGTCGCGGTGGGATCGTACTGGCTGGCTAGGGTCGGTGGGGTGGCGGTCATTGCAGGTGGGGTGCGGATACGGTCAGGTAAATGGTAGCAGTGATTTGAGCCTTCATGCGACCCGGCTGGCAACTCAAGCTAGCAGCTCAGGCTGTTAACTGGGGGCACAATTGTCAAAAGGCACCTGGCATCGTCTTGCGATCGCCAAATGCCCTCTAAGTCATGGTTATTCAGTCAGTTATTCCGAGTAGGCAGCTGACCAACCGTTCAGAACTGCTTTAGTCAACTGCCTTTCTTTGGTCAACTGGTTTACTGAGCAGGCGTAGCCGTAGGCGCTGGGACCGATTCAGCCTGCTGTTGCTCTAGAATTGCCCGCTGCCGCTCACGCAAAGATTCTGCCTGACGGTCGATCCGGCGGCCCTGACTGCGGTAAAAGCCGTCATCTACTACGCCAGCCCCATTTAAGACACCCGCCTGATGAAAAATATCCCAAATGTCCATATCTGAGCCGAGAATGCCATCATTTGCATCGGCTGATTTAAAGTCTTCAGCGGTATTGGCAACGCCCGAGTCTTGAGCGATCGCTGGGCCT
>JBBSNR010000380.1:0-3416 GCA_038260635.1 Phormidesmidales cyanobacterium | reverse complement strand
TGAGGCGGACTGTCAGCAAAAATTTCATCAGCTGTATGGGGAGCAGGCTCAATGGCAGCCAGAATTTTTGAGTGGGGTCCTGCCTAAGCCTTTTCTGGCGCGGATACTCAATAATCTGAAGATGGTTTACTTGCAGCTAGAAGCCTATGACCAGGCGATCGCTACGCTCGATAAGCTGCTAATTTTGATGCCGGGGCAGGTACAGCAAGTGCGTGATCGTGGCCTGCTGCACTATCAGCTCAGAAACTACGACATGGCTAAGCAAGATTTGGAAGGGTACTTGCGATCGCACCCTAGAGCCCCCGACGGGCAAGAAATTCAGCGGCTCTTAGATAGAATGTAATCCGACTGTAGCTCAGTCAGAACCTTTCGATTGGCTGAGCCTGGAGACCTGCGCACATAGCCGGGTCTTTTTTTATTGGTACAATCGAAGCTCTACTTGATGGACTGAATGAATGGATGTTATCCCGGCGATTGATCTATTAGAAGGGCGCTGCGTGCGGCTGTTCCAAGGCGATTACAACCAGTCTCAGGTATTTAATGACAACCCGGTAGAAGTGGCCAGGCAGTGGGAAGCCGAAGGTGCGACTCGTCTGCATCTGGTCGATTTGGATGGGGCGAAGGCAGGGAAGCCGGAAAACTGGCAGGCCATTGAGGCGATCACCCGAGCCGTCGATTTACCTATTCAGGTTGGCGGCGGTCTGCGAGATGCCGACCGGGTACGTGCCTTGTTTGACCTGGGCGTGCAATACGCCATCTTGGGCACCGCCGCCGTTGAAAATCCAGAATTAGTCAGTCAGCTCAGCGAAGAATTCCCCGGTCGAATTATCGTCGGCATTGATGCCCGCGACGGCAAAGTCGCTACCCGAGGCTGGCTAGAGACCTCCGAAGTAATGGCGGTCGAGCTGGCTAAGCAGATGAGTAACTGCGGTGCGGCGGCGATTGTCTACACCGATATTCACCGGGATGGCACTTTGAAAGGACCGAACCTGACGGCGCTCAGAGAACTTGCCGACGCTATTGACGCCCCCGTCATCGCTTCCGGCGGCGTCAGCGCTATTTCAGATCTGCTCAGCCTGCTAGGACTGGTGTCCGCTGGTGTCTCCGGCGTGATTATTGGCAAGGCGCTTTACACAGGCGATGTCTCGCTGAAGCAGGCCATTCGCGTTGTGGGGCCAGGCCGCTGGCAGGATGTGCCGCCTGAAGGGGGGACTTCGGCGATCGCCTGAGCCAATTCCTTGACCACCAACCCGAAGGCTGAGCGCAGCCGAAGCCTTGCCTTATCGCAGAGTAGCCTAATTACCCTGCTGACGCAGCTCCTCGATTTCCTTACGAACCGCAATCAGCTCAGCGGTCAGTGACTCAACTTCCGCCTGAAGCTCAGTATCAACCACAGGCGTTGCCACAGTAGTGACCGTTCTGGGCGCTGGCGGCGCGGCCTGTGAAAAGCCAGAAGAAACGCTGCGAAAAGGCTCAGGCATTTGGCTCATCACGCCCTCGACAAAATCACGAGCTTCTTTCTCAGTGAGTGCGCCTCGGACTTCAAGCTTGTCTGCTAAGCGGTAGAAATCGTTGCCTACTTCAGAAAAGTCATCGGCAGCCCGCTGCGGATCTTGCACCGCCTCAACGGCAGAAGAAGCCGCACCCAGGGTGACGCGATAGCTTTTTTGTAGTAGTTCAAGCAATGTATCGGTGTTCATAGCGCTATAGGTATGCCGTTTAGCCTCTATTGTGCCGCAAACTCAGAGCTGTGACTATTAACTATAGACAGAAACATTCCTGCCCAGCGACTACTCCCACTCAATTGTCCCTGGCGGCTTGGACGTAATGTCGTACACCACCCGGTTGACCCCCTCTACCTCGTTAACCACCCGGTTAGAAATGCTCTCTAGCAGCTCATAAGGGGCGCGTGACCAGTCGGCAGTCATGCCATCTTCGCTGCTGACCAGCCGCAGCACAATCGGATAGGCGTAGGTGCGCTGATCGCCCATAACGCCAACACTTCGTACCGGTAGGAGCACGCCAAATGCCTGCCAGAAGTCGTGATAGCTGTCACTGCGGCGAATCTCCTGACGAATGATATAGTCAGCTTCGCGCAAAATGTGCAGCCGCTCGGTGGTGACTTCACCTAAGATGCGAATAGCCAAACCTGGGCCAGGAAAGGGGTGGCGGCGAACAATTTCGTCGGGCAAGTCAACGGCTTTGCCCACTTTGCGAACCTCATCTTTAAAGAGCTTCCGCAAAGGCTCAATCAGCTTGAACCGCAGATCTTTTGGCAGACCGCCGACGTTGTGATGGCTTTTGATCTTGACGGCGACGCGCTCTCCGGTTTGCGGATCGACATTGGTATCGGCTGATTCGATCACATCCGGATAGAGCGTGCCCTGGGCTAAATAGTCAAAAGGACCGAGGCGGGCTGATTCTTCTTCGAAGACGCGGATAAATTCGTGGCCGATGATCTTACGCTTCTCTTCGGGATCGGTAACGCCCTCGATTTTTTTGAGAAACCGCTCTTCAGCGTCGATGTACTCCACGTTGATATGGAACTGCTTATCGAAAATTTCAATCAGGCGTTCGGGCTCGCGCTTGCGCATGAAGCCTTGATCAATAAACATGCAGGTGAGCTGATCGCCAATCGCCTGATGCAGTAAAAAGGCCAGCGTGGAAGAATCGACTCCGCCCGAAAGCGCCAGCAGTACCCGCTGATCGCCCACTTTGGCGCGAACCTCGCGGATGGCTTCTTCGACAAAGGCTGCGGTGGTCCAGGTGGGTTCGCACTGACAGATTTGGTAGACAAAGTTGCGGATGAGGGCGTTGCCTTCTGTAGAGTGCACCACCTCTGGATGAAACTGAACGCCGTAGAAGCGCTTTGAAGGATGGGCGATCGCTGCCTGCGGTGTGTTCTCTGTATGAGCGAGCACCTCGAAGCCTTCTGGTAGCTGAGTGACCGAGTCACCGTGACTCATCCACATCGTCGAAGCATCGGTCACCTCAGCGAGCAGCTCAGTCGCCTGATCGATTAGCAGCGCCGCTTTGCCGTACTCACCGCGCTCAGCCCGCTCAACCTGTCCGCCGAGCTGCTGCACCATCAGCTGCATCCCATAGCACACGCCTAAAATAGGGATGCCTAAGTTCCAAATCTCGGGATCGCAGGCGGGAGCGCCCGGATCGTAAACTGATTTGGGGCCACCCGAGAGAATAATTCCCTTCGGGTTGAGCTGGCGCAGCTGTTCTGCTGAGGTGCGATAGGAGAGCACCTCCGAATAGACTTCTGTCTCTCGAATGCGGCGGGCAATGAGTTCGGAATACTGAGAGCCAAAGTCTAAAATCGCTAGCATTGGGCGGTTCAAACCAGCAGATGCAATAGCGGTTTCAGAGATATCAGTTTGAGCGGGTGAGGTTGGCGTTTGAGAGGT
>JBBSNR010000379.1:0-3422 GCA_038260635.1 Phormidesmidales cyanobacterium | reverse complement strand
CTAATCAGGCGTAAAGAAGCGTTACATACCAGCCAGATGAATTGCCATCGCACAGTGACAAAAACCTGATCAGACAGGTTTGATGCCACAATGGGTTCTGATTGAGCGCTGGTCTCTGTAGGATTTTCCTCAACTATGAAAGCAATTGTCATCGGGGGAGGCGGGCGTGAACATGCCCTGGCCTGGAAGCTGCTTCAATCGCCAAATGTGACAGAAGTGGTCTGCATTCCAGGCAATGGCGGCACGGCTCGGCTGCCGGGCTGTCGCAATGTAGCCATGGCTACCGGTGACATCGAAGGCATTGCCCGGTGCGCCCTGGTGAACAATATGACCGCTGTCATCGTGGGCCCAGAGCAGCCGCTGGCTGATGGCCTGGCAGATGCGCTCAGGCAGCAGCAGATCAAAGTGTTTGGCCCCGGTAAAGACGGAGCGCAGATTGAGTCGAGCAAGGCTTGGGCCAAAGCGCTAATGGCTCAGGCCCATATTCCCACGGCGGCCTCGGCTGTATTTACCGATGCGGAGCGGGCGATCGCCTATGTCCAGCAGCAGGGCGCACCGATTGTCGTTAAGGCTGACGGGCTAGCGGCGGGTAAAGGGGTGACTGTTGCCAAGGAAATTGAGGATGCGATCGCCGCCATCCACGCCGCTTTTGACGGTCAGTTTGGGGCAGCAGGCCAGCAGATCGTAATCGAAGAATTTTTATTGGGCCAGGAAGTCTCCGTGCTGGCCGTGACCGATGGCCTGACCATTCGGCCCCTGCTGCCCGCTCAGGACCATAAGCAAATTGGTGAAGGCGATACCGGCCCCAATACCGGCGGCATGGGAGCTTACGCGCCAACGCCGATCATGCCCCCCGACTTATTAGCGCGAGTGCAGACCGAAGTTTTGGAGCCAACGCTGAAAGCACTACAGGCCCAGGATATTGACTATCGCGGTGTGCTCTATGCCGGGCTGATGGTGACGCCCGCTGGGGACGGCAAGGCCACTGAGTTTAAGGTGGTTGAATTTAACTGTCGGTTTGGCGATCCCGAAACGCAGGTGGTGCTGCCCTTGCTAGAGACCCCCTTGGACGAGATTGTGCTGGCCTGCTGCGAGCAGCGATTGGCCGATCTGCCGCCTTTTGTCTGGAAAGACGCTGCTGCTGCCTGCATCGTGATGGCGGCTGAGGGCTACCCCGGCGACTATGAAAAAGGTCTGCCGATTGGCGGTATTGAGGCGGCTGAAGCTGCCGTTGACGATACGATGGTCTTTCATGCGGGCACGCGGCTCAGCCGCAATCAGCTGGCGAGTACGGGCGGCAGAGTACTGGGCGTCACGGCGATCGCACCCAACTTCAACGCGGCCTTGACCAACGCCTACAGCGCGGCCAGTAAAATTGACTTTCCAGGCAGCTATTACCGCCGCGATATCGGCCACCGGGTGAAGGGTTCAGCGGGCCTTGGCATGTAAAGGGCGATCGCCGTCTAAAATAGAACCACCCCCCATGCTCGTTAGCAGAGCAGCCCCCACTTTAAGGACAGCGTTTTCCGGCGATAGATGGCCAGCAGTGGCCAGTCGGCGATCGCTCCTACTACAGCCGCCATGCAACTCTTCAGTCAACTCAAAGCCTTATTCGTCAAGTGGTGGAGCGACTTTACTCTACAGACGCGGCTGATGACCGGCGCGACGCTGCTGGTTTCGCTGATCATGAGCGGCCTCACCTTTTGGGCAGTCAACACCATTCAGCAAGACGCCCAGCTCAACGACACCCGCTTTGGCCGCGACATGGGGCTGCTGCTAGCGGCTAACGTCGCCCCCCTGATTGAAACCAACGACCGTTCAGAGCTGGCCCGATTCTCCTACAGCTTTTACGAAAATACTTCTAACGTCCGCTACATGCTCTACGCCGATCAGGACGGCGAGATTTTCTTTGGCATTCCCTACTCCGAACCCGCCGTCCAAAACTCCCTGACCCTGCGACGACGGATGAAGCTGCCCGCCCACTACACCAGCAGCGCCAATTCGCCGATGGTGCGTCAGCACCTGACGCCCGCTGGCATGGTCACCGATGTCTTCGTGCCGCTGACCGTAGAGGGCGAGTACAAAGGCATGTTGGCCATGGGCATCAACCCCAACCCAACCGTCGTGGCCTCTTCGCACCTCACCCGCGATGTCACTATTGCCGTATTTGTCTCGATTTGGGTGATGGTAATTTTGGGCGCTGTAATCAACGCGCTTACCATTACTCAGCCGATTAAAGAGCTGCTGCTTGGGGTGAAAAATATTGCAGCAGGTAACTTTAAGCAGCGTATTGACCTGCCCTTAGGCGGTGAACTGGGCGAGCTGATCTATAGCTTTAACGACATGGCTGAGCGCCTGGAGCGCTATGAAGAGCAGAACATTGAAGAATTGACCGCTGAAAAGGCCAAGCTAGAGAGCCTGGTCTCAACTATTGCCGACGGGGCAATTTTGCTCGACGCTGCGACCAATCTGGTGCTGGCCAATATCGCCGCCCGGCGGATGCTGGGCTGGGAGGCCAATTCAGTCCTCAGCGGCAGCATTTTAGACCAGCTGCCTCCGCAGGTACGCGCTCAGCTTGCGCCTCCGCTAGTCCAAGCGACAACGGGCGAATCGCACGAGGGCAGCGAATTTCGCATCTCTCTAGTAGAGGGCAACCGCACCCTGCGCGTGCTGATCAATACGGTGCTAGACCAGTCGCGAGAAAACGTCAAAGGCATGGCGATCACCCTGCAAGACATCACCCGCGAAGTCGCGCTCAACGAGGCCAAAAGCCACTTCATCAGTAACGTCTCTCACGAGCTGCGCACGCCGCTATTCAATATAAAATCGTTCATTGAAACGCTGTATGAGTATGGCGAAGACCTCAGCGAAACCGAGCGCCGGGAATTTTTGGCCACGGCTAACAACGAAACCGACCGGCTCACCCGCTTGGTCAATGACGTGCTCGACCTCTCCCGGCTAGAGTCTAGCCGCCGCTACGAATTTTCGGCAGTAGAGGTGCATCAGCCTATCGATCAGGTGCTGCGGACCTATCAGCTCAATGCCAAAGACAAGCAAATCACCCTAGAAAAAGATATTGAAGACGAGCTGCCAACGAGCTTAGGCAACTACGATTTGCTGCTACAGGTGTTTGGCAACCTGGTGGGCAATGCGCTGAAGTTTACACCGGCGGGCGGCCATGTGGTGATTCGGGCCTACCGCGCCCCCAGCATTAATCCGCAGCTGATGCAGAATGTGCGCATCGAAATTGGCGATACTGGCTTGGGCATTGATGACGAAGACCAGGCGGCGATTTTTGATCGCTTTTTCCGTGTGGAAAACCGGGTGCATACGCTAGAGGGCACGGGGCTGGGGCTCTCGATTGTGAAAAATATTATGGACCGACACAATAGCCAGATTCATCTGGTGAGTGAAGTGGGCGT
>JBBSNR010000378.1:0-3433 GCA_038260635.1 Phormidesmidales cyanobacterium | reverse complement strand
TATTCAGCTTCATGTGCTTGATGCCGGTGACCAGCTCAAGCTCCAGTTTCAGTCTCAAGCTAATCCAGATCAAAAGCGTGCATCCGCCGCTTGCTCGCCCCCGCCGCTACAGTCGCTGGGCCATTTACTCATGTTTCAACCCGAAACCGGCGGTCTGAGCCTGAACTTAGAAGCAACCAAAAATCTTTTTCACGCCTTAGGTGCTAAGCTCACCGTCCGCGAGCGCTTTAATCAGGGTACGATCTGGACTGTCTTTTTGCCCTTAGAAGCCAGCGGCCTTAAGTCTTACCCAATTGTGTAGAGCAAAACTGAACAGTTTGCTGCGCGCGTTTGTAAGAATTCTCTGTTATCCACTACGTCGAAACTGTTCTCTTGCAGCCATCAATTAATTGTGATCGCAGAACCGTTAGTCTTTAACTCCGCTCAAGGCGAAGCTGTCAGCCTTTTGCACAAACCGCTGTAGGTTTTTTGCCATTGTGCGAACGGATTTCTGCAAATGGACGCGCGATCGCTACAAAGGCTTAAGTGTTTCTTGCTTTTGAAGGGGCCTTTACAGCAATCCGTTTGGCAATTGCTGTAAAGGCCTGGATGTTTTCTGCTTTTGGAGGCGCGATCGCACTTTACCAGGAGAGCGTTCTGAATTTTGTATAAGTGCTTATTGCTTAAAAAGGACAGCGTCCTGGAAAGAAGATAGCAAGATGTGATGATGCTGCTCGCCGTCTTAGTGGGAAACCCGCTTTAGTCTTGACCACTTTCCGCAGTGAATGATTGAGCGATTCAATGGAGTGGGTGGTATTGGTGAGTCAACCTGTGGAATGTTGGCTCCTACCAGTCAGCCCCTCGACCCAGCAGATCTTCACAAAGTATTACGAGATGTTAAGAGACTTTGGCATTGAAAAATGCCAAAGCCAGTCATGGGTAACTTAGGCGCGCGAGCTTAGTCACGTCACTCGCATCGAAGAATTTAATTTTATTCCTACTACGGAAAGAGTTTTACTATGTCTCATGGTTATATTAGCTTTGGAATTCCTAGCAGTCAGTTCACCACTGGCGGCATTATCAATCAGGCAGAGGCTCAGCCTGGTTTAACAGTCACTGGCTATCTGCAATTTTTTACGACTCCACTTGCTAGCTCGACCATTGAGTTCAACAGCACCGATATTGTGGATTTGGCCGGGACTAGCTTGATCCTGAGCTTTGTCGCCAACGGCACCACGGTTAACAAAGCAGCCAGTTTACAAGCGGATGGAAGCTTTACGCTGGATCTATCATTTGCAGATCTCCAGAGCTTAGGCAACAGTTCTCCTCAGATTGGAATTACTGCAGACTATACGACCGCTGCCAACTATATCGTTATTTCCGGTGGCGATGCCGTCATTGGCGCGGCTAACACGACCATCCAGGCAGCCGCCGCTAACCCTAGCAACACCAACGCGAATGGAGGCTTCGTTTCCTTAAGCAGCCCAGGAACGAAATCAACTGCATTCGCCACGGCAAGTTCTTTAGGCCAGCTATTTCGTACGTCGGAGACATCGCCTTCTTCTGTATTACCTGGCTTTACCATTGATCTCCTCTCTCCAACGATCACAGACGTTGCCGCTGTAACGGCAGATGGAACCTATGATCTAGGAGATACCATTGATTTAGAAGTCGCTTTTAGCGAATCCGTCGTCGTTTCAGGAATACCTGAACTAGAACTAAATACAGGGAGTACTAATCGGACGGCTATTTATATCAGTGGCAGCGGCAGCAATAAACTAAAGTTTCGATATGTGGTTCAAAGTGGCGACCGCTCAACAGACTTGGCCTATGCTTCAACCACTGCTCTAGGACTCGCAGGTGGCTCTATTCAAGACAACGCTGGCAACAATGCTCTATTGCCTTTGCCTGCACCGGGATCAGCTGGCTCACTAGATGCCAATCAGAATATCGTAGTCGGCTCTGGGCTCATAGAAAGTAACCCCAGCGGAACTCAAGGGGTAGTCCAATTTATTGGCTCACCCAACATTCAGAGGCGACTTCAATTTAGCCTGGACAGTGCTAATCGCGGTAGCGAAATCGGCTTCTTTACCGTTGATGATGCCGAAGGACGAATCAACGGTCTTTTACCCGGAGAAAGCGGGTACAACGCGCTGGCTCTAGCTCAAGGTCAAGTCCTCTTCTCTGGTTTGCCCGGCAATCTAGTGCAAAACTTTGGTGTTCAACGTACTGTAGAACTCTCTGGCGGCACCTTTTTCCGCTTCTTTAGCGTCACTGATGGCACCTTGGATAGTCTTCTCAGCAGCCAAAAAGGGAGCTTTAACTTTTCCTCTATTGGCTTGACCCCAACTGATGACAGCAGCACATCCATTCTGAACTTAGACGGCTTGCGAATTACCACCCTGATTACGGATAACCCTCTACCCTTAGGAGTCAAAATTCAGGGAAATCCCCAAGGGGAAATCATCGACCTGACTGGCGTGAGTACAGATACAGTGCTTAAAGCCGTGATCACAACGCAGCGGGAGGCCAGCTTTGACAATCTGGTTGGCTTTTATGTCGTTGATGATGCCAACGGCACAGTCACTGATCCCCTCACTGGGCAGTCTATAGCCCCGGGCGGCGCTGGCTATGTGCGGGCTATCCTAAGTCAGCGATTGGTCGATATTAGTCTTACCGTAGCCAACAACAGTGTAAGCCAAACAGAAGTCGAGCTTCGAGGCGGTCAGCGGATTTCTCCTTTCATCATTATCAACGACTCGATAGATGCGCTTCTAAACGACAATACGAATGACGATCCGGCACTGTACACTCCATTCCTAGGCGCTAATAGCGATGGGTTCGACCATTTCCGCTTACTTGGGAACAGCGTCTTTGCCATTGAAGACCAAGCCTTTGGCGGCGATCAGGACTTTAACGATGCCATCATCCAGCTTCAATTCGTTTGATGATTAAGGGGAAACAGGCGGCACGCCGACGCAATCTTATTGTCAAACGCCAAATTTTCTCTTAGCCTGTGCGATCGCCAATAAAAAAATGCTCCCGCCCTGACAGTGCAGAAACGGGAGCAAAATCGTTCAACTGTAATTAAGACTTACAGCGCGTTACCGCGAGGCAATACTTCCTCAGGGAAGACAAACTTCTGATGCGGCTGGTCTTGAGGAGCCAACCACGCCCGAATGCCTTCATTCAGCAGAATGTTCTTCGTGTAGAAGGTCTCAAACTCGGGGTCTTCTGCGGCGCGAATCTCCTGGCTCACAAAGTCATAAGCCCGCAGGTTCAACGCCAAACCGACAATGCCGATAGAGCTCATCCATAGGCCCGTCACCGGCACAAACAGCATGAAAAAGTGCAGCCAGCGCTTGTTCGAAAACGCAATCCCGAAAATCTGTGACCAGAATCGGTTTGCGGTCACCATCGAATACGTCTCTTCCGACTGAGTCGGCTCAAACGC
>JBBSNR010000377.1:0-3435 GCA_038260635.1 Phormidesmidales cyanobacterium | reverse complement strand
GTCAGGTGTGATTGCAGGGAATGTTGGCGGTACTGATTCTGTAGCAGCTGGTCTCTGCAACGCTGCACTGCGCCGCTTGCGATATTTCAGCACCGGGATTGAATGCTCTGAGCTGCCCTCTAAGGCAATGGCGCTACAGCCAATCTTGAACGCCTCGTCGTAAGCACTGCCAGCGCCTAGCGCATCGTAAAATCCTTCTGCAAACTGCACGGCTGCCCTGTCGCCGATAGGCTGGTTCATGCCGATGACGCAGTCTACAAACTGATGAATGGCCGTCGCCTGCACCTCTGAATAACAGGCGTTGAGTAGGACGCACTCAATCTCACCAGTCTCAAAAATGCCAAACAGCCCGGCTAGAGCCTCGGTGCTGACCTGTTTTTCCTGGCCCGCGTCATCTTCCAGCACCAGCCCCTGCTCGCCGGTTCCATGACCTGAGAAGTGGACAATTTGCGGTCGGCAATCTAATAGGGCTCGCCGCAAATCTAGGGTTCGTAGCGCAAGCTGGGCGGCAATCTCAAAGCGATCGCGATACCGGGAGCGCTGCAAAGCCTCCTGCACTCGCCGAACTTCCGCATCTAGCCTGAGAGGAGGGCAACCCGAAATTTGCGGATTAGCTGTCAAAATCAGTATCTTGATTGGATTCACACTGTATTCCCTCTCGATGACCCTGATAGATTGCTCGTACTTCCATACCCAAGGCTACCGCCATATCTATCACAGAAATGAGCGGTTTAGATTGGATTTACTCAATACCGGAATTTAAGATTCACACAGCAGCCTGGCAACCCCACTCATAGGACAAGACAACGAAAACAGAACTCTCATCTTCCCGACGATTTTCTCTGATTGTGATCATGGCGATCGCCTGCGGTATCACAGTTGCCAATCTCTACTACAATCAGCCCCTACTGGCCCTGCTCGCCAGAGAATTTCACACCTCAGCTCGGGCGGTGGGCCTGATTCCGACGCTGACTCAGGTGGGCTACGCGCTGGGCATTTTGCTGCTAGTGCCGATGGGCGATTTGCTAGAGCGGCGCAGGCTGATTGTCACCATGATGGGGCTGACGGCGATCGCGCTGGCTTTAGCGGCTGTTTCACCAGGGTTGACCTGGCTGATTGCCATGAGCTTTGCCATTGGCCTAACTACTATTGCCGCGCAGATCATCATTCCGTTTGCGACGCAGCTTGTGGAGCCGCATGAGCGCGGTAAAGCTGTCGGCATGGTGATGAGCGGGCTGTTTATCGGTATTTTGCTGGCGCGGACGGTGAGCGGATTTGTCGGGGTGACGCTGGGCTGGCGGGCGATGTACTGGCTGGCCAGTGGGCTGATGCTGACGCTAGCTGTCGTGATGGCTAAGGTGCTGCCCCGCAGCCAGCCGTCCTTGCAGCTGTCTTACAGGCAGCTGATGCGATCGCTCGTCCACCTGATGCGCACTCAGCCTCGATTGCGGCAGGCTTCACTGATTGGGGCAATGACGTTCGGGGCTTTTAGCGCCTTTTGGAGCACGCTGGCTTTTTTGCTAGAGCAGCCGCCCTATGACTACGGTAGCGATGTTGCCGGTTTATTTGGGCTGGTGGGTGTCGTCGGCGCGGCAATTGCCCCCATTGCGGGCAAGGTGGCTGACCGGCGGAGTCCTCGGCTCACCGTGGGGCTAGGACTGGTGACAACTGCCGGTTCCTTTGTTCTCTTCTGGGCGCTGGGCAGTCAAATTTGGGGACTGATCGTCGGCGTCATTTTGCTAGATTTGGGCGTGCAGACCACCCAAATTTCCAATCAGACCAGCATTTACCAGCTGCCCGCTGACATTCACAGCCGCCTGAACGCGGTGTACATCATGTTTTACTTCATGGGCGGCGCGTTGGGGTCGTTTTTGGGAGCCTATGGCTGGAGCCACTGGGGTTGGCCTGGGGTGTGCGGGCTGAGTTTGGGGCTGATGGCGATCGCTGCGATCATCTTTTTACAGGGCAAAGTCAAGCCTGCCTAGCTTCCTCTCAAAACTCACGCTGCAATTTGTGGTCACTGAGCGACCCATTTACATTACTAAAACATAACTATAGGGCAAGAGTCTATATGTATTGCTTATGAATAAATTCTAGAATTGACATTTTACATTCCGCAACAGTCGCGCCACCATGAAGACAGGAAAGAACAGATCAGCTCGCTGCTAGGAGAGAAGTCGCATGGTCGCATTAGTTGAATCACCCCGGGCATCAACCTCTAAGGGACGGCTGACGCTACAGACCGCTGAGATTGCCGCCGATACAACCGCTATACGGTGTCTGGACTGGGATCGCGATCGCTTCGACATTGAGTTCGAGCTGAAAAATGGAACAACCTACAACTCATTTATCATTCGCGGCGAAAAGACGGCGCTGGTCGATACTTCGCATGGCAAATTTCGCGAAAGCTACCTGGCGTACATCACGCAGCAGATAGATCCGCTTGATCTTGACTATCTGATCGTGAATCATACTGAGCCGGATCACAGCGGCCTGATCAAAGACATTTTGGCTTGGGCTCCTCACATTGTGGTGGTCGGCTCTAAGGTGGCTATTCAGTTCTTAGAAAATATGATTCATCAGCCCTTTGAGTCTCAAGTGGTCAAGAGCGGGCACGAGCTAGATTTGGGGCGGGGCCATCAGCTGTCGTTTGTCTCTGCGCCTAACCTGCACTGGCCAGATACGATTTTCACCTACGATGCCGGGACGCGCCTGCTCTACACCTGCGATGTGTTTGGAATGCACTACTGCGACGATTTTCTCTTTGACGAAGCGCCTCACCTGCTCGAAGCTGAGTTTCGCTACTACTACGACTGTTTGATGGGGCCAAACGCGCGTTCTGTTTTGATGGCGCTCAAGCGAATAGACAAGTTTCCAGTCGATCTGATTGCGACCGGGCACGGGCCTTTGCTGAAGTGCCACCCGGAAAGCTGGGTAGAGAACTATCGCGAGTGGAGTCAAAATCAGGCGCAGGCTGAGACGTTTGTGGCGCTGTTTTATGTAGAAGAGTATGGCTATAGCGATCGCATTGTTCAGGCGATCGCCGATGGCATTGTCAAAACAGGCGTTGCCATCGAGCTGGTGGAGATGTCTGTGGCTGATTCTCACGAAGTGCGAGAGCTGGCAAATAGCGCGGCTGGCCTGGTTTTAGGAATGCCGCCGCAGCGCGATCAGGGAGCGACTCATGCCGCTTTGAGTACGCTGCTCACAGCCGTTACCGGTAAGCAGACCATCGGACTATTTGAAACAGGCGGCGGGCAAGACGAACCAATCTATCCGCTGCGCAATCAGTTTCAAGCGATTGGCCTGAGAGAAGCCTTTCCCCCGATCATCATCAAAGCAGCGCCCAACGAAGTCACCGATCAGCTCTGCTACGAAGCCGGTCTCGATCTCGGTCAGTGGCTCACGAGAGACAAAACTGTTCGCCAGAGCAAG
>JBBSNR010000376.1:0-3444 GCA_038260635.1 Phormidesmidales cyanobacterium | reverse complement strand
CGAGGCCGCCCAGTTCATTGAGAATATGCCGCCAGGTGAGCGCAAACAGGTAGCCTGCTTGGACGGGCGATCGCGCTGAATGGCGAATCAGTGAGTAGACCACCGAGCTGTAGCGACAAAACAGCGCAGTAAAGAACTTGCCATCAGAAGGCGACTTTTGCAGCTTATCGAGCAGCTCACAGTCACTGCAATGAGCTAGCGTTTTCACTAAAAGGTGATCACATTCAGGAAAAGTGGGAATTTTCACAGGGGTCAATCAAAACGCAGTAGATGGCAATGAGAGGAGGGAATCGTCTGAAGCAACCGTTATCTGTTCGAACTTTTGATGTATCAATCAGTTTTTGTTGATATCTAACCTTCAGCAGGTTGCCCAAAGTCCGCTTATAGCTATCAGCTATGATCTAGTTACCTATGAGAATGACTGTCGTAAACTAGAGGTAGCCTCTCTACCCATTGAAGTTTTCAGTTTTATAGAAACTGCTCCCTGCTATGATTATGAGCTCTTTCCCCCAAATGCCAGCAGCCAACGTCTTTCAAGGGTTGCCGCTAGACGCGCTAGTGTCTACCCAGGGCATTATGGTGATGCTGTTGGTGGCCTATGCCGGGGCGATGTGGGCGTTTTTGAGCAGCGCTCCTAAGGTCCACACGGTGATGGTGTCCGATTTAGACCTGGCCCGTCGCTTTTATGAGGGTGCGCTCAATCTATCGGCGGCAGAGGTGCCCCTGCACTACTATTACAATTATGAGCAGACGCTAGGGACAGCTGGCATCGACCCGATGTTTGGTTCATTGGGATCTTCTATGGGGTCTGCTGGTCTGAGTCGACCTGGCGGTGCCTACAGCAGCCCGGATGGTCTGTGGTATCAGCTCAAGAAAAATACTCAGCTGCATGTGATTGCCGGGGCGAGTTTGGGCAATCGCAACCGCCAGCGCCACGTGTGTTTTGACCATAGCTGCCTGGAGTATCTGCTGATGCAGGTACAAACTAGAGGGATTCGTCATAAGCTGCGGCGCGATCGCCCCCTCAACTTCTTAGTTAAAGACTTAGAGGGTGAAGTCATTGAGATGGCTGAAGTCGAAAACTAAATATCACAACTCACAACAGTTTTAATTAAGCAGGTTATGCCATGAATGGTTTGGCTGAGTGGATAGCGTCTGGGCGGGTCTTCTCGCCCCTATCAGCTCTGACCCTAACAGCGGATTTGATGACAGATACCCTAGCTGCGATCGCTCCAGTCACAGGCGTTTTTCAATCGCCGGGTCCAGAGATTGTCAGCATTGGCCCTTTTACCCTGCGCTGGTATGGCTTACTGATCGCCTCGGCGGTGCTCATTGGCGTAGCGCTGTCTCAGTACATCGCCAAAAGACGCGGCGTCGACCCTGAAAAAGTCGGTGATCTGGTGATCTGGCTGGTGATTGCGGCTATTCCCTGTGCCCGCCTGTACTACGTACTTTTTGAGTGGCAGTCCTACGCAGCCCGACCTGCCGATATCATTGCCATCTGGAAAGGCGGCATCGCGATTCATGGAGCGGTACTGGGCGGTACCCTTGCCACCTGGCTATTTGCCCGGTTTAACCGGCTCTCGTTTTGGCAGCTGGCCGATATCATCGCACCGTCTCTCATTTTGGGGCAGGCGATCGGTCGCTGGGGCAACTTTTTTAACTCCGAAGCGTTTGGTGGCCCCACTGACTTGCCCTGGAAACTGTTTATTCCTCTGGCTAATCGACCGGCTGCCTATCGAGAATTTGAATACTTTCATCCCACCTTTCTATATGAGTCTCTGTGGAATCTAGGCGTTTTTGCGCTGTTGATGAGTCTTTTCTTTTGGGGGCTGAAGCGACCCGGTCGGCTGAGAGCAGGCACCTTGTTTTTGGTCTATATGATTGCCTACGGCGCAGGTCGAGTCTGGATTGAAGGGCTGCGTACCGACAGCTTAATGGTCGGTCCTCTACGCATGGCTCAGATCATTAGCTTGATCACCATTGCTCTAGGCTGGCTAGGCCTAATTTGGACCTACGGTCTGGGCAAGCGATTACCCGATACGGTGGTAGAAACCAAGCCTTCTAGGCAGACAAAGCCGCTCAGCTCAAGCAGCCATAGTTTGGGCCAGCAGCCCGGTCGTGATCTTGGTCGAGACCAGAACAAAGCGGATGATCGCGATCAGTAAAGCTATCAAAAGATAAAAAAAGCCCCGAGGACCTTGCGACCTCGGGGCTTAGAATCAGGGTGCATCTACAAACCAAGATGCCGGATTTCTTCACCATATCGTGAGATTTACTAGCCGCTTTATTTACTCTTCAAGAAGTTGCTGGTGATAATAGTGAATTGATGAATATTGAAGCCTTATATCAATTTTATTGGATTCTTTTCACAGTTTATTAGTCAGTGCTTAGTATCTTTTTAGACTCCACTCTATGCAGGTTTTCATGGATCCCGATAAATTCTCCGACGTGCTTTCTCCTGTCCTTTCTCCGTCGGTCTACATTGTTGGGGCGGGTCCTGGAGACCCCGATCTGTTAACGGTCAAAGCGCTGAAATTGATTCAGAAAGCAGATGTTTTGATCTATGCCAATTCGCTGGTTCCTAAGCAAATTCTTGCTGCTATGCGGCCTGATGCAGAGAAGATAGCTACTGCCAATATGACCTTAGAAGAAATAGTGCCGCTGATGATTGCCCGAGTGCGGGCGGGGCAGTCAGTGGTGCGCCTACACTCGGGCGATCCGAGTTTGTATAGCGCTATTCATGAGCAGATGATGCGGCTGAATGAAGCGGCTGTGCCGGTGGAGGTGGTGCCAGGCATCAGCGCCTTTCAAGCGGCGGCGGCCAAGCTACAGGTAGAGCTGACGATTCCAGGTCAGGTGCAAAGCATTATTTTGACTCGGATCGGGGGCCGTACCCAGGTGCCACCCACTGAAAAATTGGCGGGTTTGGCGGCTCATCAGGCTAGCCTGTGCCTTTACCTGAGTGCGCGCCACGTGGAGGCTTCTCAGGTTCAGCTGCTGGCTCACTATCCGCCGCAAACGCCGGTGGCGATCTGCTTCCGGGTGGGCTGGCCGGATGAACAAATTCAGGTGGTGCCGCTTGAGCAAATGGCTCAGGTTAGCGCCGATGAGAAGCTGGTGCGGACGACGCTCTATATTATTTCGCCAGCGCTAGCTACCGCCAGCGGATCTGTGCGATCGCGTCTCTACAGCCCGACTCACACCCATCTATTTAGACCTGGGGAGAGTGCTAACGCTCCGGCTGGCCCCTCAGCGACAGCCGAGAAGTCTGTAGAATCGTTACCGCTAGGGGCTACTCCCGGCAATGCGCAGGATACTGCAAAGACGGCAGCCTCAACTGTGGGGCAAACCAGCAGTCAAATCAAGCAAGAACGGGAGCAAGCCAGACAATGAATTATTTGGTGGCTGTATTGGGCGATCGCATCCAGGCAGAAGAAGTGT
>JBBSNR010000375.1:0-3452 GCA_038260635.1 Phormidesmidales cyanobacterium | reverse complement strand
CGGCAGTACCGGGTGATGATGATTAGCCTGCTGATGGGGCTGGTGCCGCTAGCGGTGGCTTTAGCAATTGATATTGCAGCAAATACCTATACGCTGGGTTTCGGCTGGGGTCGCTCTGCCATAGTGGCGCTGCCGGGGTGTTTGCTATTGGTGGCCGCCTGGCTAGAGTTGGGCACCGGGCGCTGGCGAGAAGTGCTAACGGCAGGGCTGTTGGCGGTGTATTTAGCGGTGAACATTGGGGATTTTATGGGGCGCGATCGCCAAATGTTTCACACCGTCAATAGCGCTCTGCTAGAAACTGACGAACCCACTTTAGTCGTGATGAATTCTCGGGCCTGGGGCCATGTACTGCGGCTGGTGTACTACCTCGATGACCAGACCGATACCGAAGTACTGGCGGCTGATCCAGCTCAGGTGACAGAGGCGCTCAAGTCTGCTCTAGCGGCTAAAGATTACGGGCGGGTGCTGTGGCTCAAAGCCGACTATCCGCTGTGGCGCGCACCGGAGACAGAGGCTGAGGCAGCTACCTTCATAGCCAATACCGAAGCGCTATTACAAGCCCAGTACCCTTTAATTGACAGCAAGACGCTCAGCGGCACGATGAATCTAGACGAGTTCCAGCTACAGATCTATCAACAGTAGGGGACTAGCGCAGCGTCAAGCCTCCAAGGAAAGTAAGCAATGCTATGCGATTAGACAGCCTCCAGGCCATGAGCTTGGAGGCTGTCTTGGTATTGGTCACTTAACTTACAGCGCTATAGCTTCAGCCAGTTAGGGATCTGCCGCTTAATAAAGCCCCAGCGGATCAGCAACGCCCCTAAATCCCTCTCCCGGCGGAGAGGGACTTTGAATCCGGTTCCATCTTTCACTGAGAGAGGGCTAGGGTGAGGGCTGCCAGGGTGTTATTTGAGCGCGGCCCCCTTGTAGTCTTGGCCACTGGGCTGACTACATCCATTGCTGCTAAAACTGTTCTGTACTGCGGGCTAAGTGGCTAGCTGTCGTGCGTAGGCGTAGCCTTCTCTGCAAGTATGCATCCGCCGACGGCTATACAGGTGAACCCCCTACACGACAGCGGGCCAAGCGACCCGCAGCATATGAATGCATCCCACGCCGCTGTAACCCCTTTAATTCCTCAGTCAGGCAATCCTAAACTCAGGCTCTGACACTCCCCTAGCGCAGATTTACTTTTTGGTGCGCCAGCTGAGCTTGAGATTAATCCAAAAGTTCCAAAGAGTAACAAGGGCGATCGCAACGACTTTGGCAAAATACTCATTGGCATTGTTAGTCCAGTCGGCAGTGACCCACTGACCCATCAGTACCGGCAGATGATTAACCGCCGGTACCGCCAAGAGCAGGGCCATGATAGTGACCTGCAAGAAGGCTCCCATCAAACAGACCAGGTTGAACTTGAGGAACCGCTGAAACCTCGCTCTCCAGCCCTGCTGCCGCTGAGCAAGGTCGGCGAACGTCCAGGCGTCGTTCCACAAAAAATTGTTGACAATCGCAACTTCAATAGACAGCGCCGTACTCAAGCGCCAGTCCAGCCCGATGCGCTCGCGCAGCAGATAGAAAACAACAATATCGACAAAGAGACCGCTAAAGCCAACAACGCCAAATCGCAAAAATCGGCCTATGGGCAGCCGTTGCAGCCGCCGAACGACAGAGCTCTGTGCCTTCATGATGTGATCTCTACTCTATATAGCGGATACTTGCCGTAAGTACCCAGAGGCACAAACTTTAGGCTGCGATTAGTGTCTGGCAATCCCAACTCGCTAGCTGCGGTCTCTGGGGTAGAACAGTCCCGGTGAGGATAGCACACGTATAGAAATTCGCTTTCGTTCTGCTCAACTAAGGCTGCTGCGAGCTGCTTAACCTCGGCAGTCGTTTCGGTGCGAAAAAATGTCTTCTCGGGCAGGGCGCTCCAGAGCTGTTGGGCTACGAACTCATGGGACATAGCGACCCAGGGTAAGGGCTGCTGCTGTAGTTCGGCGATCGCAGGCGCAACTGGGGTATAGTTACCCGGCAGCGATATCGACTGAGTCTGATCATCCTTATAAGTTCTAAACGCGCCGTCAACCGTATTCAGCTGAATCCCTAGTACCAGCACAGACGCTGCTCCGACTAGCGCCGCCCGCCGCGCCCACCCCCGAAAGAAACCAACCTGAAGCTGCTCAGCCAGCACAATCGATAGGAGCGGCACCAAAATCAAATAGAATCTAGGCCCCCACTGCTTTCCCCCTGCCCCTGGTGGCACAATCAGCGGCACGCTGAGCGCAAATAGCACACTCAATATCAGCGCTAGACGCATCGGAATCAGGCTATTGGGTCGGCTATCTGAGCCAGTTGTTTGAGCGTTGATAGCCTCGGTTGAGTGAGCGGTTTTAAGATGATTTTTTTTCAGCTTGAGACTAGCTAGTGCAGCTAAACCTACGAATATCACTACCGGAAAGTAGCGGCGCAGAGACATCCACATCTGTTGATAGCCGTCTTTTGCCTGAGTGAGTTGATTAGAGAGTGTGGACTCTTCGACAATTTGAATAGCGTGAATACCTAAAGGATGACCGTAAATAAAAGCGTTGAGCCCGAAGAAAATGCCAACGGTTCCAACCATAGCCCCGATTAGCACAAGGACTTCGTTTAGGGTGAAGGGCGGCGACATCCGCCAGCGAGGAAACGCCCAGCCAACAGCAGCCATCAACCCCACAGCAGCGACCAAGCATAAAAATTCTGGACGAAACCAGACTGCCAAACCAATCAGGAAGCCGCTGACTAGACACTGACGGCGCGTTAGGGTAATGCCCGGCGGAAACAGCAGAATGCTGACGCCCCAAAAAGTCAGCGCTACTGCGAGGGTGTGCTCCCAGTACATGCCGCCATAGAGGGTGAGTGGCGACGCAAAAATCAGACTGATCAGTCCCAGGCACAGTGCGCCTGCATCCCAACCTGCTCTGCGGCCAATCTGCCAAAATCTTAGCCAGATAGACCAGAGCGCGACCAATGGGATGATGTAGAGGCCGCGATCGCCAAAAAGCGCGTAAAAAGGGGCGCTTACCAGTGGAAAGGTAAACGGAAAAGTGATGAAGTGCTTTTCACCTAGTTCATATACAAAGGGCGGTTGAAAGGGATAGAGACCCTGCTGCCATAGCGTTTTAACCCAGTCGGCAGCAGGCAAACGTAGGGCGATCTCCAACGGCCAGTCGCCTGTAGATAGCTGCTGAGCCATCTGCTGAGCAAGCAGCGCCTTCAGCCCGCCGTCGCCACTAAAGACCACGCCATTGCTCGTAAAAGTCTGTATCCACAGGGTCAGCACAACGCCTCCGAGAACGATGCCGCCGGGCAGCAGGGTCCACAAAGAGCGTGACGAAGACAGTTGAAGTTTGGCAGTCATGGCTAGCTGGTAGAGAACAGCGATTCTCCGTCGAATTCTACAGGGATAGTACCCAGCCGTCAGG
>JBBSNR010000374.1:0-3466 GCA_038260635.1 Phormidesmidales cyanobacterium | reverse complement strand
GCTATTGTGCGCCGTTGGTTAACTGAGTATCTCTAGCGCAGGCAGCGTGATGACATAGCGATACCCAGCAGTAGCAGACCCTTGTATAGACGCTTCACCGCCGTGCATTTTTGTCAGGTAGCGGCTCAATAAAAAGCCCAGCTCTTGACGAGAGGTATCTACTTTTTTGGCAGTGGCCAGGGCTTCAAAGACTTCTGCCGATTCATTTTGCAAATGACTACTTGAAGAGCCTATGCCCGTAGAAAGACTGATTATTTCATCAGTAGCTGTGCCGGATAGCGGGCGCGTGTCCATGGCAGCTGAGAAGTTGTCTTTCTCCCAAGCAATGACCGCTTGGGGTAAGTCTTCTCCGAGCCAGGGGTTAGAAACCCAAAGGGCAATATTGATGCTGCTTTCTTTGCGGGAGATGTGCAAGCGAATAGTACTCCCGGCTGTAGACATTTTTGCCAGGCTAAAGACTAAGTGATAAATCAGCTGTCTGATGACACGTTTATCCAGGTTCCAGATGCGAGAGCCAGGCTCTACGGTCAGCTTGATTCTGAGATCTTGCTGTTTGACTAAATCTTCTAAGGACGCGAGCACTTGCTGTCCGACCATCTCAATATCTACAGCGGCTAAAGCTATCTGATAGTTAGCTTCGTTGAGATGACCGATTTCGGTAATCTCATCCACCATGCCGAGCAACTGTTGACTGCTGCCGAGAACAATTTTGGTGTACTCCTGCTGTTTGTCACTCAGGGGGCCATAGATCTCTCGGCTGAGCATGTTGGCCATGCCTGTGATAGAAGTGAGCGGATTACGCAGATCTTCAGTGAGCTGAACAACGAGATTAAAGCGGACGCGGTTGATCTTTGAGAGCAGTGAGTTCTCATTGAGAGCATCCGCTGCTGATTCGGGAGAACGAACAGCCTTTTCTAGGGCTGCCAGGGCCTGTTGTTTTTCAAACTCGCTGATGCTCCAGCGGGCGCTCAGCTCTAGAAAAGCTACCTCCTGCTGGGTAAACCGATGGGGGAGCAAGTCCATGACGGCTAGGGTGCCAATGCAGCAACCCTCGGTCGTGACCAGCGGTACCCCCAGATAGGATTGAATGCCGTACTGCTGAACAAGCAGGCTATGGGAGAAGGCAGGGTGGGCCGTGGCATCTTCTAAGGAAAAAACTTTGCCGCTATCAATGACCTGGGTGCAAAAAGATTCTGAGCGGGGAATGCAGCGGGCGGCGGCGAGTTGGTTCATTAGCCCGAGGCTGGAAAGACCGACAACGGACTTGAAACGCTGCGTTTCGGCATCGACAATGCTGAGCAGACAGATCGGCATTGCCAGCAGCCGGGAAATGGTTTGGGTAGCTTCGTCGAAGACAGGTACGGCAGCGTTGCCTAGCAGGTTCAGGCGAGTGAGTGCTTGGATGCGATCGCGATCGCGCTGGTCGGGAGAAGGTCCTTCTAAGAGACAGGAGAGCCGCGTTTGTATAGACGTGGGTGTAGAGTTGTCGTCAGCTGGCCTCTGATCTGTGGCTTTAGAAGTACCGTAAGTCATGCGCTGTGCACTGGGAGAGATGATTAGCTGATCTCAGCATTCCCTGCGGTTTAAAGAGATAAACCCGTAGCTTTACACAATCTCTGGGGGCCAAGCGCTTAAGGCAGGGGTGTTGCCTGCACTTTAAGGCTGTCTTACAGCGCTCACCTATCGGTAAAAACATGGAGTAGACTGATGGAGCAACTGACCCCAGTCAGCCCCCCGTAAACTGACCGGTCTGCGCCCACGCAACTCTTAGAATTACGTCCGACTTATGCAACCTGCTATTCCCATCGGCACCCTGCTTCAAAACCATTACAAAATTATTCAGCTGCTGGGTCAGGGCGGATTTGGTCGAACCTACTTGGCAGAAGATCAGGGCCGCTTTAATGAGCGCTGCGCCATCAAAGAATTTGTGCCGCTTCAGGGTGAGGATCGCTTCTCTGACAAGGCGACTCAGCTGTTTCAGCGAGAGGCGTCTGTGCTTTACCAAATTATTCATCCGCAGATTCCTAAGTTTCGAGCGACTTTTGAAGAAGAAGAGCGGCTGTTTTTGGTGCAAGACTATGTCGAAGGGCCGACCTATCACGAAGTTTTAGATCAGCGGCGGCAGCAGGGGAGAGCTTTTTCAGAGACTGAGGTCAGGCAGTTTTTACAGCAAATGCTGCCAGTACTGGCCCATATTCACGCTAAGGGAATCATCCACCGGGACGTGAGCCCAGACAATATCATTTTGCGCCAGCAAGATCGGCTGCCGGTGCTGATTGATTTTGGTGTCGTTAAAGAAGTGGTGACAAGGATGCATCTGGATGGCGTCGCGCCGCAAGCGACGACAGTGGGCAAGGCGGGCTACGCGCCCAGCGAACAGATGCAGACCGGTAGAGCCTATCCGAGTAGCGACCTTTACGCGCTGGCGGTGACGGCGATTGTGCTGCTGACTGGTAAAGAGCCGCAGTCTCTGTTTGACGATGTGAACGCAACGTGGCGCTGGCAGGAAGAGGTGACCGTTAGTCCTGAGCTTGCCCAGGTATTGAATAAGGCGCTGAGCTATCGGCCAGGCGATCGCTTTCAGTCAGTCAGCCAAATGGCTCAAGCGCTTCAGTCTGGCCGGCTCAGCAGCGGGCTCGGCGCTACAGCTGGGGGAGTGCCGCCAGCGCCTTTCCCGGCAGTGCCGCCAGCTTCGCAGATGAAAACAGTCGCTATTGGCCGCCCTAACCCTGAGCTACGCACCTCTGGACCCAACACCCGTCAGCCCGGACAGCCTGGCAATCCGACCGTCAGCCGACCGACCACCGTGCGACAGCCCAGCACCCATTTAGCGATGCCCTCAGAGCAAAATCGCCCGTCGCTGCTAGAAAACCCTCTGGCAGTGACGGGCCTAGCGGTGGGGTTGGCGGCGATCGCTGGCTTTGGCGGCTGGGCTGTCGTTCAGTCTTTAGATGCAGCGGGCACACCGACCCCCACCATCACTTCACTACCCCCTTTAGAAAGCACGCCGACCCCCACCCCGACACCGACCCAGTCTGCCCCCAAGCCCGTAGAGTATGAGCAGCCGCCGCTGAGCCTAGAACCCGGCGTGCCCAAGATTGTAGAAGGCAACCTGCGCGGGGGCGATAAGGTCAACTACCCCCTGACGGCTCAAGCTGGTCAAACGCTAACAGCAGCGTTAGAGGGAGAAGGCATGCTGCTGAGCGTGCTGGGGCCAGACGGCAAACCGGTCGGTCGCCGGGCTGACCGCGTGGCCAGTTGGGAAGGTGAGCTAGGGGCAGACGGCGAATACCGCATACAGCTCAGCCCGGTGCGCGGCGTGGCCAGCAGCGACTATCGCCTGAATGTGACCTTGAGCCCGCTGCCTGCCCCCGCAGACCCCGATGAGGGCGGGGCCGGGTCAGATGGCGGCGGTGGCCAGGGCAACCCAGATCCTGCGCAACCCGATGTGCCCGTACAGCCAGAT
>JBBSNR010000373.1:0-3469 GCA_038260635.1 Phormidesmidales cyanobacterium | reverse complement strand
TTCTACGAGGACAATCAGGCTAGCAGGCGGCTCAGGATAGTCTTCAAAGCAGTAGTCATCAGAGGGAAACGCCAAGGGCAAAGCGTGCTGGATTTTTTTAAACGGAACCGGATTAAACTCGATAAACTCTGATAGCGCACCAGAGGCATCTCCGTCGCTAGTGCCTTCCCGGCTATAGGCCTGAGGAATCGGATCGGGTTTTTTGGGCCTGTCGGATGATGTACCATCAGCCGGATTTCCTGGGTCAGTGGCTCCCGGCGCGGCGGCTCCTGGCGGAGCGGTCTGATCGGAAGGGGGTCTGGGCGCTGGATTGGGAGCCGGGTTTGCAGCCTGGGGTGCGGGGCGCGGGGCAGAGGCCGGTATAGGCGCTGGCTCAGGGGGGCGTTGAGGCTCAGATGGAGCACCGCCTGGCGGGGTGATGGCGGTTGATTCAGGGGTAGCTTCTGAGAGGCTGGGCTTTGGCAGATCAGAAACCTGAATCGGCTCAAGCAGCTCAGTCTCAGGTGGCTCCTCCCTTATCTCTGCCTTTTTTGGCACCGGAATTAGCAGCATCAACCCATGAAGACCCAGGGAGAGAACCAGCAGCGGGCTGAGCCAGTGAGTGAGTTTTTTCCAATTGGGTTTGGCAGGAATCATTGACGCTGGGCGGCTGACTGGGTAAGTAACGCTAGCTGAGCCACGATCATAGCCTGTCACAATTTGACAGGCGTTGGATGTGATATCGGGACGATTCTTTGAGCGTCAGAAGCCGGATAGAGCCTGGATATTTAAACTGAGGCTTATGCAGGGAGGCAATTACAAAGTAATTTGATACGTTTAAACAGGTATTCTGCCCTCCATGAGTCAATGTAGAGAGTCAATGTAGAGAAGGGCAGTGCAGAGATGCTTGTATGAAAGGGCAAAACGCTTCTAGAAAGAGTCTGTATCGACAGCTTGCTTTGTTTATTATCGCTGCGATCGCGGCTATCAGTATACTCGCTATGCAATCAGCCAATCTACCGGACAGCAGCCCTGACCCATCTGCTGCCGGTCCGCCGCCAGCGCCCGCTGTAGTAGACCCACCGCCGACCCTGCTGAGCGATCCCTTCTTGCAGCTGCCAACCGATTCATCTGTGCAGGTGGTTTGGTTTACCGAGTTTGAAGGGACTGACCACCGGTTAGAATATGACGAAAAGCTGACGGCTACCGCGACGACGACTCAGCTCAGTCGCACCCGCGAAGACAGCGACTCTCGGGTGCCGGGCCGCACCTATACTGAGCTGACTCGCCGTGAGGTGTGGCGACACCAGGCAACGGTAAATGGGCTCAAGCCAGGTTCAAGCCTCCCCTATCGAGTCATCAGCCGCCACGCCAACGGCCAAACGGTCACCAGCGATATTTTCACCCTGGCGGCGGCTCCCCCCATCGGCCAACCGCTGAAAATACTGCTCACTTCCGACCATCAGCTTAAGCCACTCACGCCAGCCAACCTGCAAAAAGTAGAAGAAACCGTAGGTAGAGTGGATGCGGTATTCTTTGCGGGCGATTTGGTCGATCATGCGGATCGCGCGTCAGAGTGGTTTGACGACGCCGAAGGGCTGGCGTTTTTTCCTGGATTGCAGGGCCGGGCTCAGCACGCGCTAATTCATGGCGACATTGCCACCACCTATACGGGCGGCGCGCTCATTCAGCACGCACCGATGTTTACGGCGATTGGCAACCACGAGGTAATGGGCCGCTACTCCGATACCGAGCAGATCAACGCGCAGTTTAGCAATCCGCTGCCGAGGCAGCTGACGAGTCAATTTTATCCGACTGATGCCGAGGCCGATACTGAGCAGTGGGTCAAAGACCACTCTTTCAACACCGATACCTACGAAGAGATTTTCTCTCTGCCAACTACTCAGCTGCCCGATGGCAGCGAAACAAAGGCATACTATGCGGTTTCTTTTGGCGATGTGCGGCTGGTATCTCTCTACGTGACTCAGATTTGGCGATCGCCTGCCCTCACCCCCAATACCAAAGGCCGCTACCGCGAAAAACAGAGCGACCTTCAAGACCCCAAAGCCTGGGGCTACGGCCAACACATTTTTGAAGATATTCGCCAGGGTTCTCTGCAATACGAATGGCTTCAGCAAGAGCTAGCCAGCGACGAGTTTCAAGCGGCCAAGTACAAAATCGTCATGCTGCACCACCCGCCGCATACGCTGGGGGGCAATATCGTACCTGCCTTTACCGATCCGGTGCAGGTAGAGAACCGCACAGCCGACGGCACTCTGCAATCGGTGCAGTACGAATACCCCAAAGCAGACGACTACATAGCTCGCGATCTGGAGCCACTGCTAGCCGCCGCTGATGTGCAACTTGTCTTTTATGGTCACTCCCATCTGTGGAATCGGTTTATTGGTCCAGGCGGCACGCACTTTTTAGAGACCTCTAATGTGGGCAACACTTACGGCGCACATCTCGCTGACAATCCGCGCGATATCCCAACTGAAGCAGCGGTCAAAGCCGCCGGTAGTCTGCAAAGCTATAGCGAAATTTACAGCGCGACGGGTGACCCTAATGGCCTTGAACCTATAGTCCCAACCCTTGCCCCGCTCACAGATGACAGCGGCAGCGCACTCCCTTACTTAGCCAGTAACGACATTACCAGCTTCACTATTTTCGAGACCGAGACGGGCACTCTCAGCAGCTACTATTTTGATACTCGCGATCCCAGTTCAGCTGTCGTTAAATTCGATGAGTTCAGGCTCTCTGCATAGAGGGGTTAACCGTGAAAGCCTGGTAGTTAGCGATCGCCTATGATGGAGGCAAGTGTCAACGGAGTCCGAAACCCGATGATCAATCCAACTGTCGCTGCCGATACAGCCGGCCTGCCGAGTACTCATACGCTGATTACCGAGGACGATACGCCGGTGGATAACTTTGCTTCGGCTAAACAGCAGCGATTGCTAGTGGGCAGTCTCTACAGTGCTTTGTCGGAGACTGTTTTTCTCGCTGAGGCCAATGTTGGCATCTATCACACGGCTGGTCAGCCACCGATTGTGCCAGACGTGTTTGTGAGCTTTGATGTACAGGTTCCAGAAGCCTGGTGGGATAAACCCAATCGCTGCTATCTGATGTGGAACTTTGGTAAACCGCCAGAGATTGTCATCGAAATTGTCTCCAATCAGGTCGGTGATGAACTTGCCCGTAAGCTCAGAACTTACGAACATATGCGGGTAGCCTACTACGCCCTTTACGATCCAGCTCAGCAGCTGGGAGATGACCCGCTACGTTTGTTCGAGCTGCGAGGACTGCACTATACAGAACTTTCTAGCTTCTGGCTAGAGCAAGTGAATCTTGGCCTTACTCTCTGGTCCGGCGAGTTTGAAGGTCGGCAAGAAACCTGGCTGCGCTGGTGCGATAGTCAGGGCGAAATTTTGCTAACTGGCGACGAAAAAGCTGAGCAAGAACGGCAGCGAGCTGAGCAAGAACGGCAGCGGGC
>JBBSNR010000372.1:0-3470 GCA_038260635.1 Phormidesmidales cyanobacterium | reverse complement strand
GTGAGCTGACCGCTCAACCGTAAGATTTCGCCGAGCCGCCTGAGGGTGATGGCTTTGAGAGGGGAGGGGGGCTGATTGGCCAGGGTTGCCATGACGCCAGTGAGCTGCTCTAGGGCCTGACGGTAAAACCCCAGTTCTCGCAGGGCCTGGGCCTGATTGATGCGGGCGCGATCGCTGCCAGTGACATCACCGCTCTGGCGATAGGCCATTTCAGCCTGCTGCCAGGTCTCTAGAGATTGCTGAGAGCGGCCCAGGGCCATTTGCAAACTGCCTTGGGCCATCAGTGCTTGGGCTTTCGCTGCCTCAATCTGCTGCTCAGGTACAGTGAGTTGAGCCACCAGCTGTAGGCTGGCAGTGACGGCGGCTTGCGCATCTGCCCAGTGGCCTAGCTGCTGATGGGCCAGCGAAAGGTTGCTCAGGGCGCTGGCCTGGGCGACATAGTTTTGCTGAGCGGCGCGGCTTTGTGCCAGATCTTTCCAAAGGGCGATCGCTGCTGAAAATTCGCCGTCCAGATACAGCTGTCTGGCCTGCTGCTCTCTCTGGTCGAGGGTGAGTTGGGAGGGGCTCTGCAGGCTGCTTTGGCTGTCGGCTGAGGGGATAGCTGTCCTTTGAGCGATCGCTGGCTGATAAAACCCGCTGAGCGAGCCCGAAAAAGGGACGACAGGCCATCCAGACCCGCAAAAGCTGATCACCAGCCCTAAAAAGGTAGCGATTGAAATCCTCAGTAGTTTATGTCTCAGTCCGCGCTTCAGGTTACGCCTCAGCCCGCGCCTTAGTCTCAGCCACTTTCGCATCGTGAAAACTCCTTGGCGATGGGCCTCACCTGGCGCACTGAGCAACCGTCTGGCCGATGCCATTCTCTGCTCGCTGAGGCGGCACGATCAGCACAATCTGATTTTGATCGTCAGTTGTCCAGCCGCTGGCTTCAGTCCATTGGCTCGGCTCAGCCTGGTTTTCTAGCTGGTAGCTAGCTGGTGTGTCGCTGTTTGGCAGCGGGGCCGATGAGACCGGCAGTCGGTCTAATGCTGAAGGGCTACGGCTACGGCTCTCGCCTAAATCAACCAGTGGCGATGTTATTTCTACTGCTTCGGTAGGCGCTGCCGGTAGACCGCCGCGCCCGGTGATGACAAAGCGATTTCCTTTAGCCTGGCATCCCTGAACAACATCAGCGTCACTCTCTAGCACTTGTCCAGGTAGCTCTATCAGGGTTTGATCGACATCGGTAGGCAGCTGGTTGACAGCGATTGTGCCGCTTATCCCAAATTCAGAACTGGCGTCAATGTCGTTGGTTCTATTACCGGCGATCGCCCGTCTCTCGGCAATGCCGTACAGCCCCTTGGTTTTGATAATAATATTACCGCCGCGCCCTTGAGCGGCTCTGGCGATAATATCGCTATTTCCCAAAGGACTGGCCAATATAAAATCCGACTTGATCGTGATATTGCCCCCATTGCCGGTACCGTTGCCCATGCCTGCCTGAGCGGAAATCAGGCTGCCCCGACGCAGCACGAGCCTTTCTAAATCTTCTAGCTGAATATTACCGCCGTCGCTGAAGGCCGCCGTCGCGGTTAGTCGGGCACCGTTATCTAGACTGAGCGATCTGGCCCTCACTGCCAAATTTCCCGAATCGCCGCTGCCAAAACTGTCAACGGACACCCCCGCGCCATCGCTAATATTCAGCTGATCTGCATTGATAGCCAGACTGCCGCCCGCACCAGATCCATAGCTTACCGCCTGAATTTGCGCACCATTGGTGACGGTGAGCTGACGGGTGTTGATCGTCAGGTCGCCGCCAGCCCCCGAGCCTTCCGTCGATGTGGTGATCAGGCTGGGCACAGAGCGTCTCGTTCCGCTGAGCGTGACTGACTCTGAGGCGTTGATGGTCAGCGTGCCGCCATTGCCCGCCCCAAAAGTACCGCCAGAGATCAGCGCGCCTGACTCGACTGTTAATTGCCGAGTCGTAATATTTAAGCTAGCGCCGTCACCGACGAAGGCTGAAAAAAGGATGCCTGTGCCAGCAATGGCTACAGATTCACTTGCGCTAAGCGCTATCGATCCGGTTGATGCGCTGCCCAAGCTCAGGTTAACGATTGCTGACTGCTCTGCGATTGTGAGGCTACGACCCTGAAGCGCGATGCGCCCGCCCTCACCGCTGGCATCGACCAAGGATCTGCCGGTGATCTGGATATCTCCAAAAGCTTGGGTATCCGCGTAGCCCAGTGTGAATTCGGGCGAAAGTGAGACCTGACTATTGGCAGTGAGGCTGCCAACTTCTATCTGGCCGCTGCTAGCCGTGAGGCTGCCGTTCTCCAAAGCCACAAAACCGCCGATTAACGCCAGCGTTCTGCCAGCGTCCACCCGTAGACCAGCCGGCTCTCCCAATGCGTTACTGGGTACCGCTGGGCTAGCCTGAGACCGGTTGATAATAGGGCCTGGGCGATCGCCAAAGCCTAGTCCAATCGGAGTGCTCACCCTCAGCATCGGCAGCGTGCTTTCTGTAGCGCTAAATCGCGTGCCGTCTGAAAACACTACGCTGTCAGCAGTGCTGACGACAAAAGAGCCTGGGCTCACTAACGCGGCCTGAGCCCCAAAGGTGACACCCTGAGGGTTGATTAAAAAAAAGTTGGCCTGGCCACCACCTGCTACAGCCAGCGTGCCTTCAATATTAGAGGCGGCGCTGGAAACTCGGGTAAATATGTTAGCTGCCCCCCCATCGACAAACGTAACGGTGACACCTGCTGAAATACTAAACTCACTGAAGCTGTGAAAGAGGCTGTCGTCTAGTCGGCTGCTGCCCAGTACCGTACAGTCTGACGCACATTCTATTCCGCCAATGAGGGTGGTCTGCGTCGTTCCATCTGGCCTGACTCTGAGCGGCTCACTCTGAGCGGCTCGCTCAAGGCTATGAAAAGCAATCGCAAAACTGCTTAAGAGCAAAGGTATAAAAAAATACTTTTTCATCATGAGAGCTTACCAGAAGACAGAAATTGGAAAGAGGGTTATCGTCAGTCTATAGAAGCCAACAGTAACCCGGCTCAATTTATGACTCTGCGAAAGCTAGTGATAGGACACTATATCAATCAATTATTTCTAATATGACTATTCGTCAAATCCTTCAGTGAGTCAGCTTAGTAAACTGTAAAAAAAGACCCTAAACTAACAGCGCTCAGGGTCTAAATAAAAACTATCTCAAATCTTAAACTTCAAACTGGTTTGACCTATACGCATATCCAACCGTAGCCAGGAACACGGAAACAGTAGTTCAATTCAGTCGCTAGCTGGTCGCTTGAAGCGGTAACTTCAGGCGCAGATATTGACAGATCGCCGGTCTGAGCTTTAACGGCAGTAGGGATGGCGATCGCCGCTCCGACAGCCAGTGAAACCGCTAATGATTTGGCAATACTAAACTTCATCAGTACAATCCTAAGCTAATGGGGAAATATAACCTGACAAACGCGCTCGGTAGCGGT
>JBBSNR010000371.1:0-3475 GCA_038260635.1 Phormidesmidales cyanobacterium | reverse complement strand
GGCTTTCGCGCAAAAGAAGAGGAAAAGCTCGCCCGACTTACTTAACCCATGCCCCCAGAACAAACAGATGTAGTCATCATCGGTAGCGGCATCGGCGGTCTCTGCTGCGCGGCGCTGCTAGCTCACTATGGCTTTCAGGTGACCGTGTGCGAAAGCCATACGCTGCTGGGCGGCGCGGCCCACGGCTTTGAGCGCGAAGGCTATCACTTCGATTCTGGCCCCTCGCTCTACTCTGGCCTGTCTTATAGCCCGTCGCCTAATCCGCTGCGCCAGGTGCTAGATGTGATTGGCGAAGACCTGCCTTGGGCCAACTACGATACTTGGGGCTGTCGGCTACCCGAAGGCGATTTTGAGACGGCGGTCGGAGCCGATCAGTTTTGTGACATTTTGCAGAGGCTACGCGGTGAAAGTGCCGTGGCCGAGTGGCGCGAATTGCAGCGGGTGATGAAGCCTCTGGCGAGTGCGGCGATCGCCCTCCCCACCGCCGCTGTCCGGTTTGACTGGGGAGCCCTGCGCACCGTTGGCCCCTTTGCGCCACAGCTGCTCAAACATGCCATTAGCACGCCGAAACTGGCTGGTCCCTTCAGCCGGATCATGGACAGCGTTGTCACCGATCCCTTTATTCGCAACTGGCTAGACATGCTGTGCTTTTTGCTGTCGGGATTGCCCGCTAGCGGCACCAGCACCGCCGAAGTCGCCTTTATGTTTGCCGACTGGTATCGCCCTGGCGTCCAGCTTGACTACCCCATCGGCGGTTCAGCCGCGCTGGTTGCCGCCCTGCTACGAGGGATTACCAAGCGCGGTGGCAAAATTAAAACCGGGGCCCACGTCACCCAAATCAACACCCAAGACGGTCAGGCCACCGGGGTGAGGCTGCGCGGCGGCGAAATTATTCACGCTAGCCAGGCGGTGGTTTCTAATGCGTCGGTATGGGATACGCTCAAGCTGATTCCAACCGGGGTGCTGCCGCCAAAATTTATCGATAATCGACAGGCGACGCCTCCCTGTGAAAGCTTTATGCACCTGCATTTGGGCATAGAGGCGCAGGGGTTGCCCGACAATCTAGCCTGTCACTATATCGTGGTCAACGATTGGGACAAAGGAATCACCGCGCCTCAAAATCTGGTCTTGATCTCCATTCCCTCGGTGCTAGATCCTGCCCTGGCACCGCCAGGTAAGCACACGCTTCATGTGTATACACCTGGCAGTGAGCCCTACTCGCTGTGGCAGGGCATGGACCGCAGCAGCGCCCCCTATACCGAGCAAAAGCAAGCCCGCTCAGCCGTCATGTGGCAAGCCCTAGAGCGGGTGATCCCCGATATTCGGCAGCGGACAAGCCTGACACTGACGGGCACACCGCTGACTCACGAACGCTATCTGCGGCGCTACCGGGGGAGCTATGGACCGGCGATCGCGGCTGGCAAAGCCCTCTTCCCCGGCCCCAAAACGCCTCTCAAAAACCTGCTGCGCTGCGGCGACTCCACCTTTCCAGGCATTGGCCTACCGGCAGTAGCCGCCAGCGGGATGATTGCCGCCCACAGTCTGGTCCCTGTGCATCAGCACCAGCAAATGCTCAAATCAATTGTTGGCCAGAGAGAAGATTGAGCCAAAAGATTAAGAAATGTAAAATGCTCGACGATTCACGGCCAGTTTCCTGAGAAAACTGCGTACCTCAAAAGAGTTAAAAATCACTAAACCCTCACAACAAAAGGGATTCTAATCCTTCTCATAAATAATATTAACGTTATACTTGTTTACATAGCTGAGTATCAATTCTTAATATTCTCGACCCGACATGATGAACACCCCAAAAATTGTGGGCTCCATTTTTAAGCCCAACGTCAAGCTCAATCTCGCCTCACAGACGACGCTAGCCATCCTGCGTGCCATTATCGGCATCATGATGATCCACAACGGTCTAGACAAGCTCGCGGATGTCGAAGGGTTTGCTCAGGCCTACGTTGCCTACATTGGCTTGCCCTTTCCGATCTTCTTCACATACGTGGCCGCTTTCACCGAGCTGATTGGCGCACCGCTGCTGATTATCGGTCTATTTGCCCGCCCAGCTGCTCTTGGCCTGCTGAGCACCATGCTGGTCGCCATGTATCACCACGTGAAAGTCGCTGGCCTCAGCCTGCCTTACCTGGAGCTATCAGCTGTTTACGCCGCTTGCTTCTTGTTCTTCTCTGTGAACGGCGCTGGCTTATTTTCCTTCGATGCTCTAATTACCAATTGGCTAGATGGCAGCAGCTTCTCTGCTAAAGCCAAGCAGCTCATGCGCATCAAATCTGACCCAGCCGATAGTACAGAAGCCGCTCAGTAGCTGCCAGTCTGCTTACCTGACGGGAAAGATCCCGGCCAAGGGTTCTCAAACAAAAAGCGCCCGATGCGGTTCCGGTGATTCTGAGCAGAATTCTGGGCCGCTTTTTAATGGTCTGCACCGCTGCAAGCTGGCCTTAATACCGCGTTTGTACACCCTTTAGAAATTCGCTTGAGACTAGGGTGAGCCCTTCCTCTGGTAGGGTTTAGGATATTCAAGCTGAGCGCATCTGAATCTCGTAGAAATATCTGATGCCTTCGCCATCCCGATTGGAGACAGACCTTTGCCACCTACCATTCCTCTACAGTTTGTCAATGAAGCTCAAGTCAAGCGCGACTATGTGAATCAGGCAGTGTGGCTAGAGATGTCTGGGTTCACCGGACAAGCGGGAAATTACTGTCTGCTGCCCTCCGCTGACGGCGAGCTAGACCGGGTGCTAGTCGGCAAACCCAAGAAATTTGATACCTGGACGCTGGGCCGCTTAGCGCACACTCTGCCTGCCCAAAAATACCAGCTGGCCGATGACTTCTCGGCTGAGGTAGCAACCTCACTTTGCCTCGGTTGGGTACTGGGTCAGTATCGCTTCACCCGCTATAAACGCACTGATGCCGACGCCCTACCCGAACTGGCCTTTCCTAAAAATGTCGATCAGGCCTACATCACCGCCACCGCCGAAGCCACCTATCTGGTTCGCGATCTCATCAACACGCCAGCGCTAGATATGGGCCCGCAGCACCTGGCTGAAGCCGCTCAGCAGTTGGCTGGTCGTTTTGGGGCGGATTGCCAGGTGAGTGTGGGTGAAGATTTGCTAGCAGCCAACTACCCGATGGTGTACGCCGTCGGCAGGGCCAGCGGTCAGTCAGGGGCTCAAGCGCCTCGATTGATCGATATGCGCTGGGGAGAGGCGTCGGCCTCTAAAGTGACGCTGGTGGGCAAAGGCGTTTGCTTTGATACGGGCGGGCTGAATATAAAGAATGCTGCCGGTATGAAGCTGATGAAAAAAGATATGGGCGGCGCGGCTCAGGTGCTGGGTTTGGCCAAGATGATTATGCAGCTGGCGCTACCGGTGCAGCTGCGGGTGCTGATTCCAGCGGTAGAAAACAGCATTGCTGGGAATGCCACTCGCCCGGCTGATGTGCTCACCTCCCGACTGGG
>JBBSNR010000370.1:0-3477 GCA_038260635.1 Phormidesmidales cyanobacterium | reverse complement strand
GGCCAGCGACGATGGCACGCTGCGGCTATGGTCGCTTTTGCCAGAAGTGCTAGATCCGCTGAATTCCGCTAATGCAGCGATAGGTCAGCCATTCCCGGCGCTGACAGGTCACGACGGGGTGATTTGGGATATCGCGTTTGATCGGCGGGGCGATCGCCTGGTTTCGGCCAGCGCAGATGGCACCGCCAGAATTTGGGAGCTGCGGCTAGATGTGCCAAGAAAGCAGGGTTGACCTACAGGTAAGCCGGGCAAATGCCCATGTGCAGGCTTTTTTAGACCGGTACATCCGGCCTATTCTCTGGCGATGGCGAGGCAAAAGAGGATTCTATCGCCTCTAATTGATCGCTGACTCGTTTGAGTTCAGCCGTTAAACCATCTGTTTTCTCCTGTAGCATTTTTTGAGTTTGAAGATTGTCTTCGAGAATTTGTTCATCGACTAGCTCTATAAAGCTGCGAATATCTTCTTCAATGATTTGCTCTATCCTCTGGACAAACGTACCGTAGGCAGAATTAATCGATTTGGCATAGTCTATCGAATCGTCTTGATACTTGCTGTAGTTGCCTGAGAGCAACAAAAACTGCCAGTATTCTGCTTTCATCGCTTCGGCTGCTTTGCGATAATTGCGGTGCTTCTCCCCGAAGTTAAAAAATTCTTCAATGGCAGCCGCGATCGCCACCACCAGACTAATCATAAAGACGGCGCTATCGGTAATGCCCTCAGCAACGCCAACCCAGGCGGCTTCCACGCCAACTGCCTGATCCCTCGATCCGGCTAAAGCGCCTATGTCTGGAGAAAACCTCAGGGCAATTAAGCTAGGGATCAGCACGCCGCCGATAACAACAGTCAGCCGCAGACGGCGATACCATATCTGCATTTTTCCTGCTTTTCCCTCAAACCAGGCATACTGGTCTAGCCAGCGATCTTCTAGATATGATTTTTTTTCGTCGCTGAGGGCCAGCGCCTCAATTTGCTTGAGATGATGCTCGTACGCCATAGAGATTTCTTTTGATAGGATGGGCTGACCGAGATGCAACGCTAGCTTCCCTTATTTTTGTAAGCCTTTCTCATTTCGTGCAAAGAAGTCAAGACATTCACACAAGAGTTAAAGCTTATAGGCGAATTGTTGCATATTTCTCTTGCCGACCTGTAAGGAAACTGCGCTTTTCTCTATTAATCGTGCTTAATGGAGAAACGGCCAACAAACATGGGTTTAATCAGACTGTCAGGTGAGCCTGCGAGGTGTTGGGCGTAGCGCTGAGCAATAGGAGGCACGAGCGCGAAGGGACTGGTGAAGCCTGAGAAGAGATGTAGCCCGCTGACCGCAGGGACAGGGCCGAGTAGTGGCAGGCCGTCTTGGGTGAAAGTGACCAGGCAGTGTCGCCAGGTGCCGGGAACGCCTTTGAGTCTCGGAATCTGTTGTTCTATGGCTTGGCGGATAGCGGCTTCGCTGGTAGCAGGGTCAGCAGGCGGACTGTAGGCGGTGTGGAAGCGGCTGATTTGACCGATGCGAGCGGTTTTGTCAGCGAACTGGATGACGCCTGCTTCTAATACGGGCGGGATGACCTGAGCGTCTGACTGGTGCCACTGATCGCTGGCAGCGGCTTCGGCTTCTCGTTTAAAGCGGCTGTTAGTGGCGGGCATGACAAGCGATCGCACTTCAAAATCCAAGGGCGGCGTCTCTATCATCTCCGCGTGAGTAAAGAACAGCGGCACCTGCAATCCGACCGCTTGTAAGAGAGTTCGACTATAAGCACCAGCTGCAACAATAACAGTCTGAGCAGGATACGCCTGCGCTTCGGTGGTCACCCCAGTTACTTTGTCGCCGACTTTCACTAATCCAGTCGCAGCAGACATGTTGTGATGGCCGCCCAGTCTGCGAAATGCCTGGTTGTAAGCGGCTACTAACCACATCGGATTGACATGGCCGTGGCGAATGGTGAAGGCAGCCGCGATCGCCCCTACATCAATCTGCGGTTCTATCTCATGCGCCGCTTCAGCAGAAATTAGCTGAGGCGGCGTGTCAAAGACTTTATAAGCGTCGATGAGAGCATCTATATCTGTTTCTTTTTCTACCGTCAGCAACAGATCTAGCTCTCTCAGCTGAGTGTCGGCGTCTAGTTCATCTGGCAGCTCCCGGTGGCGGGCCATGCCGGCGCGTAAAAGCGTTGTCGTCAGCTCGGTTGTCCCGGCCCAGTAGCCAATGCCGCCATAGCTGTAGCGGGTGCCGCTATCCAGGTTGCCATCGTCTAGCAATAGCACCGACTGACCGGCTTTGGCGAGTTCGTAGCTGAGCGCGGCCCCGGTGAGACCATTGCCAATGACGATGGTGTCGTAGGTCTGCATGGGCTAGGGATGAATCTGCGAGAGAATCATCCGCAGCCGATCATAATCATCCTTCATCAAAACGCTGACTGTGCGCCCGGCTCTTACCAGCCAATCTCGATCTAGATCGCGCAGGCCATAGACCTCACGAATCGCCGCTGCTGCCAAACTCTCTGTCGGCACGCCGCTCACCTGCAACAGCGTGCGCAGCCAGTCGAGTTCTTCTGTAAAAGAAATCACTTCATCCGCCTCACAGCGATGCACAGCCTGGTGAACCTGCGGCGGACGCGGCGGCAGATGCTGATAGGTGCGTTTGCTCTCCAGCGGTACAAATCCGACAATTGCCACCCGGAATTCAGTCTTGAGCATGGCAAAAATCTGCGGCTGCTGTTCGCGCAGTTCATCGAGCGACATGCCCAGGGCCCGCGCCCGATGCACCGAATCTAGCGGGCTGGTGGTCGCATGATAGACCACGCCGTAAATTTGATTGTCGGCTTCTTCGTCGTAGGCTTTTACCCAGCTGCCAAAGGGCGGCATTGCCGGAAAGCTCAGATCTTCAGGCTCTAGGCACTGCGCCAAAAACTCGGTGGTAGAGGTTTCAATCACCTCGGCAATGTGACTGGCCCGGCGTGATTGGGTCGTAAACTGCGGCAGCGGCAGGCGCATCGCTTATTTCTTCCCTCGCATGGGCTTGACAATCTCTAAGTCTGAAGTTTTGAAGGTAACTAGCTTATCCCAGTTGCCGCCTTCAAACAGCACGGCAATTTTGCCGTCACTGACGCGCTGCACCTGCCCTTCAAACCCAAAGTAAGTATCGTCAACGTTGGTAATGCGAACAGGCGAGCCTGGCAAGATCATCATGGTTATTTCAGCTGTGCTTTACACAAGAGTAGGAGACGGTGAGAGACGGTCGCTATCTTAACCTAGCTTACAGGGCTGGTTTGAGAGTGCAACCTCTTGGACAAATTTTTGCCGGGCAGTGCAACTGGCACGGCCTCTTCTGACGAATTGACCCAACATCCCCCATAATGACGTGTTGTAGGTAACACGGGCAGACCATGATGGTGTCTCTTATTCGTTTGCAGCGGCGATCGCTCTTTGGAATTGGCCAAAGCATTAGCCAGAGGATCGGTCAAAGATTAGGCCGAATTGGG